>NZ_JBEDTY010000029.1:0-252193 GCF_040119285.1 Alcanivorax sp. | reverse complement strand
TCGCCTACCAATATATCGCTGCCCAGCTGATTGTCATGGCTGCGGCACAGCCGCGATCGAGAACCGGAGCGCGCCTAGTAGAACTGAGAGCGGGGCTGGGAAATTTATTTCTGGAAGAGCGCCCAAGACCGTCGAGGCCGAGGACGGTCAAGATCAATAAAACCCGCTATCCGGTAAACCGTAATGCTGCTCCTCTTAAGTGAACAGCATTACGGCCTAATGGCCGGGCTTTTTTGTGGGTCCATTCTTTGCTCAAGCTTAATATGCTGGAATCCATCACCGTCATGCCTCTATGGCAACAACACTGGCTCCTGTTCTAGCGCAACACCAAATTTCTCCTGCACATCAGCACACACAGCTTCTGCCAACGCTATTACATCCGCACTGGTAGCATTACCGTGATTGACCAGCACCAGCGCTTGCTCACTATGCATACCAACCGGCCCCAACCGTTTACCCTTCCAGCCAGCCTGCTCGATCAACCATCCTGCTGCCAGTTTCACACCATCCGGTTGCGTATAAGCCACCAAATCCGCAAAGCGGCTCTTTAACGCATCCCCCCGCTCTTTTGTTACCACAGGATTTTTAAAAAAACTCCCTGCATTAGCCAATACATCAGGAGCCGGCAGCTTACTCTGGCGCACCGCAATCACATGCTCGCGAACCGCGGCGGGAAGAATATCTGCTTGCGACAAATGCCCAAAGCGGGCCTTCAGCGGCCCGTAACCCACATTACACTGCGGCATTTTATTCAGACGCAGCTCAATGCCGGTAATGATATAACGGCCACGGTCTCGGCTTTTGAACCGGCTATCGCGATAAGCAAATTCACATTCATTGCCAGCAAAGTGCTTTACTTGAGCGGTGGCCACATCCATTACTGTTACCTGCTCAAGCAGTTGAGACAGTTCCACACCATAGGCGCCAATATTCTGAAAAGGCGCAGCCCCTACCGTGCCGGGAATCAGGGATAAATTTTCCAACCCCTGCCAACCCTGCTCCACGGTCCAGGCAACCAGATCATCCCAATGCACCCCCGCGCCAGCAGCGACCCACACATGCGTATTGTCTTGCTTAACCCGTGCCATGCCATCGATTGCCAAGCTTAGCGTCAGGCCCGGCAGATCAGAGCAAATCACCACATTACTACCTTCGCCGATCACAAAAAGCGGTTCAGCCGGATCGCGCTCTGCCAAGACCTGAGACAACGCATCCAAAGTGGTCGGGCGAGCTAAACGTTGAGCCCGGGCTGGCAAGCCCAAGGTGTTGAGTCCCGTCAGATCCGCAGCATCGATCAGCGCGAAAGTGTGGGTTGGTGACTGCGACTGGCTCACAGCTGGTCCCGCACCCGGCGCAACAATCCATCGGCACTCTCTTCAATCAAGTCCAACACCGTATCGAAACCGTCTTCGCCCCCATAATAAGGGTCGGGTACTTCCTGCACCGCAGTGTGCTCTGCAAAGTCCAAAAACCGAGCCAGGGTCCCTTGGTACGATGCCGGGCGCATAACCTCAAGATCCGCCAAGTTGGTGTTATCCATAGCCAACACCCAATCAAAATTGGCAAAGTCCGCAGGACTGACCTGCCGTGCTCGCAAAGCCGCCATTGAATAACCGCGCCGCAAAGCCGCCTCCTGAGTACGCGGATCCGGCGCCTTACCAATATGCCAATCACCGGTTCCGACGCTATCTATGTGAATACGGTCCTCAAGCCCGGCCGCCTTCACTCGCGCCCGAAAAACCACTTCAGCGGTAGGCGAACGGCAAATATTCCCGAGACACACAAACAACACAGACACGCTCATTACTGGCCTCCCAGCTGGGCTCGCAAACGTTCAAGATCCGCCTGTGTATCCACACCGCCAGGAACCACTTCACAGGCAGGTTCCACATGAATCGCTACCCCATTGGCCATAGCGCGGAGCTGCTCCAAAGACTCCAGCTTCTCCAGTGTCGCCGGCTGCCATTGCACATACTGATGCAAGAAAGCTACCCGATATGCATAAATGCCGATATGCCTCCACCACTGCCCACCCGACATATCTTGTTGGCCATCGGCAAAGGCATCACGGTGCCAAGGCACTGGCGCTCGGGAAAAATATAACGCCTTGCCCCTATTATCGAAGACGGCTTTCACCACGTTGGGATTAAACAGGTCATCGGAGTTTCCGATGGCTTCACACAGGGTCGCCATCTGGCAGTCCGGGTTCGCCGCCAGGTTTGCCGCCACCTGATTGATCACCGCAGGGGGGATCAACGGCTCGTCACCCTGTACATTGACGATAATGTCGTCGTCGGCCAAGGCAAGTTTTGTAGCCACCTCTTGAAGACGATCTGTCCCAGAAGGATGATCCTCTCGCGTCATAACCACGGACACGGTGTCGCCCAAAACATCGGCAATACGACGATCGTCGGTAGCCACATAAATCTGATCAGCATCACTTTGCTGGCAGCGCTCCGCCACCCGTTCCACCATGGTTTTCCCGGCAATATCCGCCAGCGGCTTGCCCGGCAAACGGGTAGACGCATACCGTGCCGGGACAACTACGTAAAAGCTCATTCAAACCTCGTTAAAATCACACGCTCCAAGCCTCAAGCTGTAACACTCGCAAAGCCCAATCGCTTCTTAAACTTCGTGAGCCACTCACAAGGATCGAGTGCTGACTGCGTACTTCACATTCAAAATAAAAACTGAGGTGCATTGCAGCTTGCGGCGCGAAGCTTGCCGCTATTCTTTTCCCAGCGCTCGGTCGATCATTTGCTCCAGCAAGCCTTCCGGCAAACCCGCTGTGACTGGAACAAACCACCAGTGGGGCTCGGCGAAAGGTGCACACTTCACCGCATCCTTTTCCGTCATCAAAACCGGCAACCCATCCGTAAATGCCAGATCCGCCGGCTGGTAGGCATGATGATCTGGGAAAACGTGAGGCGTGGCACTTAGCCCGAGAATACTGAGCAGGTTAAAAAATCGCTTGGGATTACCGATACCGGCAACCGCATGAACCTGGGGATGTAGACGCAGAAAATCATCAGGCGTCAGGGTACGGTTATCGGCCAAACAGGTGACCCCTGACGGGCGCATTATCATCGGATAAGCCCCGGCCCAGCCACCGCCAGTGCTGATAACGAAATCCACTTCCTTGAGCCTGGTGGCAGGCTCTCTTAATGGCCCCTCCGGTAAACAACGCCCATTACCCAGACCGCGCTGAGCATCCACGACCACCACTTCGGCGCTGCGCGGCAGGGCATAATGCTGCAAGCCATCATCGCTGATCACCAAATCCGGGGCGTATTCGCGGATAGCCACATCCAGGGCATTACGACGATCAGGATCCAGCACCACCGGAACGCCCGTACGGCGAGCAATCAACACAGGTTCATCGCCCACGTCCAGGGCATCGCTGCTGGCGGTTACATGTTGGGGATAATGTTCCGTTTTGCCACCAAACCCGCGCGATACCACCGCTACCTTTAAGCCCTTAGAACGGGCAGCTTCTACCAGAGCAATCACCAACGGGGTTTTGCCTGTCCCCCCTACGGTGATATTGCCCACCACCAGCACCGGCACTGGAGGATGCGGTCGCTGTTTTCTGAATCGTTGCAGCCGGCGCCTAGCTTCAAAAGACACCAGTGCCGACAAAGGCCGCAGCGGAAACAGCCAGGGGCTGCCCTTATACCAACCCTGTTGAACCCATTCGCTCAGTAACCCCATGTCGCCCGATTACTCCTCGGAAAAATTCATCCGGTACATTTGCGTATACAGCCCGTTTTTTTCCAGTAATTGCTGGTGGGAACCCTGCTCAATCAGCTGGCCCTGATCAAGCACCATAATACGATCCGCTTTTTCAATGGTAGACAGGCGATGGGCAATGACCAAAGTGGTGCGACCTTGCATCACCTGCTCCAGCGCCTGCTGGATATGGTGCTCAGACTCAGAATCCAGTGCACTGGTCGCTTCGTCAAGAATCAGAACCGGGGCATCCTTGAGCAGCGCTCGAGCAATCGCGATGCGCTGACGCTGGCCACCGGACAATTGCACACCATCTTGGCCCAACAAGGTATCCAAGCCATGTTCAAGCTGCTCAATAAAGGACCAGGCGTAGGCGTCCTTTGCCGCTTTTATGATAGATGTATCGTCTGAGCTGCGCAGCTCACCGTAAGCAATATTGTTACGCACGCTGTCGTTAAACAGAACGACTCGCTGGCTTACCATGGCGATTTGATTTCTCAGCTCGCCCAGCTGATATTCCGGCAAGGGAATGCCATCGAGCAGAATCCGGCCTTGGTCTGGATCAAAAAAACGCGGCAACATCGCGCTAATAGTGCTTTTTCCTGCGCCCGAGCGCCCTACCAGCGCCACAGTCTCCCCGGCTTTGATGGAAAAGCTGAGGTGCCGGATTACCGGTGACGCTGGGTCATAACCGAAGGTTACCCCTTCAAAGTCGATATTGCCGTCAGCCCTGGTGGCTACAGTATAGGTACCCGTATCGGTTTCCTGCTCAGTATCGAGCAACTCAAACAGGCTGGCAGCGCCGGTGACGCCGCGCTGAATCTTCACATTCACATCCGTGAGCTGCTTGAGCGGTTTCTGGATCATGCCGGCAGCGGTGATATAGGACAGAAAGCCCCCCACCGTAATATCTTCACCCATCAGATGAATATACAAATAAGTAATGAAGCCAATACCCATCGCCACAAACAATTGCACGATCACCGTGCTTGCGATCTTGCTGGCGTTGAGTTTCACGTTCTGTTTGGCAAAGCTACGACTTACGTTATGAAAACGGTCTGCTTCCTGAGCTTGGCCACCAAAAATCTTCACCTCTCCACTGCCTTCAATGGCTTCACCCAGAAAGTGAGTAATGTTGGCCATGGAAGACTGAATACGACGACTAATTTTCCTGAACCGTTTACTGGTAATATTCATTACCAGCGCAATTAAAGGAACCACTGTTACCAGGATTAACGTCAGCTTCCAGTTCTGCCATAACAGGAAACCGAACAGCCCCACCACCGTCAGACCTTCGCGAATAATCACGATGATCGCATCCGTACCGGCACTGGTGACTTGCTGGGCATCGAAGATAATTTTCGACATGATGCGCCCGGAAGCATTGCGGTGATATTCCGACTGGGGCAGCTTCAACACATGGCCGAAGACATCGTTACGCAACACATAAACGATTTGCTGGGCCACCCAGTTCATGGAATAACTCCCCATAAACTGCCCCAGCCCCTGGAAGAGCACCAGTACCAACGGTGCAATTGACACAATCAAGACCCGTGCATCGGTCGGATTGACGATGGTTTCCCCAAGGAAGCCAGCCAATTGCGCTGCCCCCGCCTGGGTGCCAGCATACAGGGCGTAGCCAATAACGCTGAGAATCAGCATGAACCAGTATGGGCGAACGTAGCTCAGCAGCCGTTTATAGGTAGGCCACACGTCCTCAGCAGGAAGAGGTTGACTCATTGTGCCTCATTGGGGGATTCGCGAGTGGTGAGCGATAGCTTAACAAAACCCAGCTGCCCGGCCACGTCATAAACGCGCACAACCGCCTGATAAGCCACATTGGCATCCGCGTAAATTTGCAAAGGCTGGTCCGTTTTATCCTGCCCCAAACGCAATAGCGCAGTACGCAGGGTGTTGCTGTCACTGACCGCAAGCTTTTCACCATTCACCAAATAATCCCCGGTGGAGGTAATTGTCACTTCAACTTGATCGTCAACTTGAACTTGGGGAGCACCATCGGCTTCCGGCAAGGTAATCGACAATTGCGTCTTGTCATCAAAGGTGGTCGATACCATGAAGAAGATCAGCAGTAGAAACACCACATCAATCAAGGGTGTCAGATTAACGCTGATCTCCTCCTGGCTAGGCCGGGGAAATTTCACGCCTTGTCTCCCAGTTCTGCCTCACGATCACCGTGCACCAAATCCACTACATGAATAGCGCTTTGTTCCAACTCCACGGTGATTTCTTCTACTCGACGCACAAAGAAGCGATGAAAGAAAATGGCCGGAATCGCTACAACCAAGCCCGCGGCAGTGGTCAACAATGCTTGAGAAATACCGCCAGCCAACTGTGCCGCATCACCGGTACCGTGGATCATGATGGCCGCAAATACATCGATCATCCCGACCACGGTACCGAGCAAGCCCAGCAGCGGGGTAATAGCCGCAATAGACCCCAGCGTGCTGAGAAATTTTCCCAGTTCATGCACCACGCCCGTGGCACTTTCCTGAATACTTTCTTTCATGATTTCGCGACCATGCTGGGCATTGGCCAGGCCGGTGGCCAGAATGCGACCCAGCGGCGAGCTGTCACGCAATTCCACTAGGTTGCCCTCGTTGAGCAGGCCGCGTTTGAGCAACGTTTGCACCTGGGGCACCGTGTCGGTCGGCGCCAATTTACTGGGCCGCAAAGTCCAAAAACGTTCTACCACAATGGCCAACGCCACCACCGAACAGATCAAAATCGGAAGCATCATCCAGCCTCCGGACTGCACAAGATCCTGCACCTTAACTTCTCCCCATGAGCACAAATCGCGTTACCAGAGACGCCAAACGGCCGGTCCATGCCAGGGCCGGGCATACGCTTGGCGCCATTTTGTTATAAGCCGGCCATTATCGGCGCCCCCCTGTCGAAACACAATCATGCCATCTCTGTCGGTGCGCAGAACTGTGATGCCTGCGCTATCCAGCTTACTCAACACCTTCGGATGAGGGTGGTTGAACCGGTTCCGATAGCCCGCACTGGCGATAGCAAAGCGCGGCTGCAACTGCCGTAGCAGCGCTGCGCTAGTACTGGACTGACTGCCATGGTGCCCCAACACCAGCAGATCCACCGGCGTCAACGCCCCGAGCAAGCGGTACTCCTGCTGAATTCCGATATCACCGGGCAGCAGAGCGGAGCCAAAGGGACCGCCGACATGCAGCACACAACTGGCCGCGTTGCCCTTTCGGCCAGGCTCCCGTGGCCATAGCACGGTAAAAGTGACGCCATCCCACTGCCATTGATCACCCGCCTGACACAGGCGACTGCCAGGCACCCGTTGCGGCTCTCCACTAAGTAAAAGGTCGGGCAGCGGCAAGTCCGTTAGCCCACCTGCATGGTCATTGTCGCCATGACTGATCAGCATGCGGTCTACCTTCTGACCGGTAACAGACAGCCACGGAGATAGGCTTTGCGCCGCCACACTGCCACCCGGCCACGACGGCCCGGCGTCATAAATCAGCAAGTGCTCGCGGGTTCGTATTGCCACCGCCAACCCCTGCCCCACATCAAAAGCAGTCAGCGACCACTCCCCCGACGCCAGAGGCTCCGGCTGCTGTGTCAGCCAAGGCAGCAGGCAGAGTGGCAACAGCCGCCGGGGAAAAGGGACAAAGGGCATCAGCAGAAGCATCAAGCCAAACATCAACACCATGCCCGACACTGTAGAGGGAAGCATGAGCCATGACGGTACCCCCTGATTCGCCAACCACGTCATCACCCACACCGACAATTCCACGCCTGTCGCGGCCGCTTGCAGCAACCAGGTTTGGTCCAGCAGCGCCCCGAGCAAGGCGGCCGGGATAACCAACAAGGTATATAGGGGAACCAGAATAAGATTGGCCAGCGGTGCGCTGGGTGTCCATTGCTGAAACAGCACAGCGCTGGCCATCGTCATTACCGTAGGCAGCAATATTATCAACCGCCAAGAAGCATGACTGCGGGTTAACATGGCAATAAATGCCACTGCGCCGAAGGATAACCACAGGCTTTCTGACAGCGCCGCTAGCGGCATGATCATCAGTACCACCAGTAAGGCCAGCGCTAACGCTCGCCCCAGCGAAATCGGCACTCGCCACCACTGCGCCAACGCCACCACTATCAGCATGACCAATGCCCGTACGGTCGGCAGGCTAAACCCCGACAGCGCAGCATACCCCGTTGCTGCCAATAGAGCGGGCACCCACGCCAGATGCTGCTGGGAATATCGTCGCAATACCGGCATCAGCGCCTGCATAACTGGAGCAAACAGCACCCGCCCCAGCCACCAAAACCAACCGGCCACAATAGCGATATGCAAGCCAGAAATGGCCAACAGGTGGGCACCACCCGTGACTTGGAAAGTACGCCAGAGGGGCGGTTCCAACCGGGAACGATCTCCCACAACTAGCGCGGGCAACACCGCCTGCCCGAAAGGAGAGTCATTCACAGCCTCCCCCACCCGGAGGGACAACCGTTCACGACGAGCAGCAACCCCACCGCCATTGGCAATCAGGGAAACCTGTTTAAGTGTGCCGCGGGCATCCACTCCTGCGGATAGATCAGAGCGAGCACGGTCCGGACCAAAGTGGTTATATACGCCGCGCGGAATCTTCAGCTCAGCACTCAATAACACCTGATCGCCTGCCTTCAGCAATACCGATGGTCCATAACTATTCAGCACCACCCGGTGCGTACCAGACCAGACATCATCGCCCCACACTGCCATATGGATTTGTTGACGCCACTGCCAGCGACCAAAACGAAATTCACGACGGGTCACCGGTACATCCACTACTTCGCCCTGCAGACGGATCATTTCCCGATCCAGCTCCACTGGCAAGCGCTGCGCCAGCCCTTCGTTCAACTGCCATACACCAAAGCCGTAACCAAACACCAACCAAACAAGCCACAGGGCACGGTTGCGCCAAACCCCAGCCACAGCGATAACGGATAACACCAGCAATGGCCACAACACACCCAACCAGCAGCCCGCCACCATGGCTGCGGCCGTCAACCACATTCGCATCCTTGCTCCGCGGTTCTATAACGACGTTATGAAAATGGCTATGTGAAACTTGCTTCAAAAACAACAATCCCAAAAGCCGTCTCTGCGGGAGTATGCCTTTTTTAAGGATGCGGGCATAATGGCGCCCGCAGGGATAGGAAGAAATTTCAAATACCGTCCGATCCCGCTTTTTTTCGCAGCAGTGCCAGGCACAAACGTACCGGGCATAGTAGCGAACTGATAGAGTGCGCTCATGGATAGCAAGATAGTGCTATCAAGAATGCACCGGGGCAAAACACGCTCCCCGACCCAGCCAGTAGATGCGAGTTCATGCCAAAACGGATCTTCCGCAAATACCTGCCAACCCCCGAACGTATTCGGCAAACCAAGTCATTGAGTTTTCTTGGCGAGGTGCTATCGGACCCTAACCTCTGGCACATTAATCGCCGTTCACTGGCGGGCGCTGCTTTTATTGGTATCTTCGCGGGTTTGTTGCCTATCCCTCTGCAAATGGGGTTGGCTGCATTGTTGGCGGTTCGCTTCCACTGCAACCTGCCACTCTCGATAATGCTGGTGTGGATCTCCAACCCAGTTACCTATGTACCCATTTTCTATTTCACCTACCGTATCGGCGCCTGGCTGCTAGGCATGCCGCCCCACAGCGGTGAAGGCATCACCGTGGCCTGGTTTGTAGAACAGCTGATTCCATTATGGGTAGGCTCAATGCTATGCGCGTTCGTGTTTGGTGGATTGGCGTACGTGGCGGTGAAAGTTAGCTGGCGGCTAGCCGTTATTCGAAGCTGGAATCTACGTGCACATCGACGTGCACGGGCTGAGCGACGTGAAGCACAACAGGAGGTTAAAGAAGAGAAAAAAGAGTGAAGCCAACGAGCCTCATGGCGACTCAAAGCCGCCGCAATAACCCGTCATGCAGCTCGTATTGTTGCGGGCAGCGGGAGGCAAACGCCCTATCGTGGGTCACGATCATAAACGCGGTACCCAGATTTTCATTCAACTCGATCATCAGCGCTTGCACCTGTGCCGCCGTGCGCTCATCCAGGTTGCCGGTGGGCTCATCCGCCATCACCAGCGCAGGTTCAGTCACCAGTGCACGGGCAATGGCCACCCGCTGACGCTCGCCACCGCTTAACGCCGAAGGCTTGTGTTTAAGGCGCGGGCCAAGCCCAACCCGCTCAAGAATCTCGGCGGAACGAGCTTGGCAATCTGACGGCTTGTCGCCACGAATCAATAATGGCATGGCCACATTTTCCAGCGCGGTAAATTCAGGCAACAGATGGTGAAACTGGTAGACGAACCCCAAGTAGCGGTTACGTAATCGACCGGTCTCCCGGTCGTTCAACGACGCCACAGAGGTACCCGCAATGGCCACAGAACCTCGGGTAGCATGATCAAGCCCACCCAATAGATTCAACAAGGTGGATTTGCCAGAACCGGAAGCACCAATAATTGCCAGGATGTCGCCTTTATTTACGGTCAACTCCACACCGCGCAACACTTCCAACTCGTTGTTACCCTCTTCGTAAGCCTTGACCAGCCTCTTTGCTTGCAGAACAGGCGTTGAATTATTCATAGCGAAGCGCCTCCGCCGGTTGCACCCGGCTGGCACGCCAGGAAGGATACAGGGTGGCCGAAAAGCTGATAAACAGCGCGATCCCTACAATGGCACCCACATCGGACCACTGCAGCTCGGAGGGCAGGTAATTCACAAAATAGGCGTCAAACAGCCGGGTGTTGAACGTTTTTTCCACCCACTCGGCAATATTGCTTACATTGGTGGCCAACAGCACACCCAGCACCGTGCCCAGCAAGGTCCCAGCCACACCAATCAAGGTGCCCTGCACCATGAAAATACGCATGATGGTGCCCGGTGAGGCCCCCAGCGTACGCAATACCGCGATATTGCCGCGCTTCTCGGTCACCAACATGACCTGGCTGGATATGATGTTGAAGGCCGCCACCGCCACAATAAAACTGAGCAGCAGCGTCATCATGGTTTTTTCCATCTTGATGGCCTGGAACAGGTTGCCGTGGCTTCGCGTCCAGTCGCTGGTGTAATAATTCGGCCCCAGCTCCTGCTGCAGCTTCCAGCCCAGATTCGATGCACTGAACAAATCGTTCAGTTTCAACCGCACCCCCTCCACCGTACCTGCCTGGCGGGCCAGTTTGGCCGCATCAGCCACATTCACATAGGCATACAGGGAATCCACTTCCGCCCGCACCCGGAAAATACCGGTGACGGTAAAGCGCTTGAAACGGGGCATCACTCCGGCTGGTGAAATAGTCGCCTCCGGCAGCACCAGGGTTATCTTGTCCCCCAGCTCCGCGCCCAGCCGCTGTGCCAGGCCATAGCCCAGCACCACATCAAATTCACCGGGCTCCAGGCTATCCAGCTCACCCTGGTGCATAAAGTCACCAACAATGGACACCTTGCGCTCAGCTTCCGGCTCAATACCGTTAATCAACGCACCAGCCACATTGCCACGGTGAGTCAGCATACCTTCAAGCTGCACAAACGGCGCGGCGGCTTCAATCTGGTCATGGTGATCCAAGCGGTTGGCCAGCGCCTGCCAGTCTTGCACCGGCTCACGACCATGCACGGACAGGTGCGTCACCATCCCGAGAATGCGAGTTTGCAGCTCACGATCAAAGCCATTCATGACAGAAAGCACCGTTATCAGCACCGCAACGCCCAACATCAGGCCCAGTGCCGAAATCAGTGTAATCACCGAAATAAAACTGTTGCGGGCGCGGGCGCCGGTATAGCGCAGCCCCACATAGAAGGATAGAGGTCGAAACATGCAGCGCATTTAACCCGAAACCCGAGGCAAATACTACGGCCACCGCTGTCCCCCACCGGCGCGAACGCTTCGGCACACCGCTTTGTGATCGGTGTCAGCGTTCGCCAGCTAGCAAAATGGTTGAATAAGTTTACCTAACTTTCTAATATCGAAAGAAAATACAATATTGCCGGGGGAAAAAATGAAGATAAAAATAATGACGTTGCTGGCTTCAGCAGCGCTGGCCATGCCCGCTGCCTCACTGGCAGCCGACGTTCCCCAGCGTGGCATGTCCCAATCCCAGGTTCGAGCTGAATTCGGTGCCCCCAAGCAAAGCAAAGGGCCAGTGGGCATCCCCGCCATCACCCGCTGGCACTACGACGGCTTTACTGTTTACTTCGAAAAAAATACCACTCTGCACACCGTGGTTGATCGCCCGGCAAGTGCGGCACCCGACGTTTTCTCTGGCCAGAAGGTCGATGCCCTGCCTCCTATTCAGGAAAAAACGGCAGCACCATCAAGTACCGCGACACCGGCAGCCGATAGTGATGACGAGGCCGGCGGGCCTGTATTTGATCCGGTTTCCGGCCGCTTTGCCAGCAAGGGCGACAGCAAACCAGAGCCCGCACCGGCCAACAATGAGACCAAACCCGACGCCGTTGCCCCCGCAGTGTCTGAAGCTGCTGCAGCCACCTCTGCACCGCAAGCCGACAAGCCAGCAGAAAGCCCGGCTCAAACCGCCCCTAAATCCGAGCCAGCAGCAGCGGCCCCGGACGCTGAAGGCGAGTTTCGCTTCGACCCGGTAACCGGTCGCATTATCCTTGCCGGTGAAGACACACCAAAGCAGGCGGCACAAAAACAAGCCGAGAGCATGGAACAAGAGGCACGACAGTCCGCTAATCAAGCCAGAGAGTCGGCCGACCAGGCCGTTGAAGACACTCGGGCCAACGCCCGGAACGCTGCAGACGAAGCCAGCAAAGACGTGGACGCGGCCCAGTCTCAGGCCCAACAGGAAGCAACAAAGCAAACCGAGCAGGTGGAGCAAGCCGCTCAGGACGTAAAGGACGCCGCAAAAGACGCTACCGATGACGCCGCTGATGGCGGTGGTTTCTATATTGACTGGGGCGCGCGCCAGTAGCACACTCGCGCGCATAGCCAACCCTGCGGACCCTCTTCGCTATGCGCCAACTTCTTCCTGAATGGCACCCCCAGTGGGGGGTGCTACTTGCCTGGCCCGACGCCCAAACCGATTGGGCCGATCACTTGGCCGATGCCGAAACCTGTTACCTGGATATCCTTGCTGCCCTGCTCGACCACGAGCATGTATTGATGGTGTGTCGTAACGCGCAAACCGGTGCGCATATTCACGCGCAAGTCGCGGCCCGGGCTATCGACCCGCAACGCCTACAATTGGTGATCGCAGATTACAACGATACCTGGGCCCGGGATTTTGGCCCCATCGCCATCCATGAAGACGGCAAAACCTCCCTGCTGGATTACACCTTTACGGGCTGGGGCGGCAAGTTCGCCGCCGACAAGGACAATGCACTCAACGCACAATTGCCCTGGCAACTCCCCCTACGAAGCCATGCCCTGGTGCTCGAAGGCGGCGCCCTCGATACCGACGGCAAGGGTAACCTGCTGACCACCCGCCACTGCCTGCGTAACCCCAATCGCAACCCAGGCCTTTCAGAAGCGGAACTCACGGCACAGTTGAAAGAGCAACTGGGCGTCAGCGATATCTGGTGGCTGGATCATGGCGAACTGGACGGTGACGATACCGACGCCCACGTGGATACCCTGGCCCGTTTTGTAGACGAGAAAACCCTGGCCTATGTCCAATGTCAAGACCCCGCTGACCGCCACTACCCGACCCTCGCTGCCATGGAGCTGGAGCTGCAACGGCTAGCGGATCAACATGATTTAACCCTGGTGCCGCTGGCACTGCCCTCTGCCCAATATTGCCGCGAAGGTGAAAGGCTGCCGGCCACCTATGCCAACTTCCTTATCACCAACGAAAAAATCTTGCTGCCAGTCTATGGCTGCAACACGGATCAGCAAGCTCTCAATGCCCTGCAATCCGTTGCCGGCTCACGGCGCGTGGAAGCCATCAACTGCCGCGTATTGATCGAACAGCACGGCAGCCTACACTGTGTCACCATGCAGTTACCGCAAGGCGCCCTGTCAGCATGACCCACGCCACCACCGCACAAAGGAAAACGCCCATGCGTGTTGCCGTTATTCAACAGACCAACACCGCCGACCTGCAAGCCAACCTGGACCACTCGCTGTCACTGGTGCGCAGCGCCGCCTCTCAGGGCGCGGAACTGGTGCTATTGCAGGAGCTGCACCGCAGCCTGTATTTCTGCCAAACCGAAGACACCAGCGTGTTTGATCTGGCAGAAACCATTCCCGGCCCCAGCACAGAGACCCTTGGCGAACTGGCCAAAGAGCTTGGCATTGTTATTGTCGGCAGCCTGTTCGAAAAGCGCGCCAGCGGCCTGTATCACAACACTGCAGTCGTTCTGGAAAAAGATGGCAGCTTGGCCGGCATCTACCGCAAAATGCACATCCCTGATGACCCGGGCTTCTACGAAAAATTCTACTTTACCCCCGGCGATGCCAACTGCAACGACGGCCGCAGCGGTTTCACCCCCATCGACACCAGCGTGGGCAAACTGGGATTGCTGGTATGTTGGGATCAATGGTATCCAGAAGCGGCTCGCCTGATGGCCCTGGCCGGTGCCGACCTGCTGCTCTACCCCACCGCCATCGGTTGGGATCGCACGGATGAACAAGACGAGCAACAGCGCCAGCTGGACGCTTGGATCACGATTCAACGGGCCCATGGCATCGCCAACGGCCTGCCCGTGTTGGTAGCCAATCGCAGCGGTTTTGAACAAAGCCCGGCGGACGAAAGTGGCATTCAGTTCTGGGGAAACAGCTTTATCTGTGGGCCACAGGGCGAATTCCTCGCCCAGGCCAACAGCGATAACGAGCAGGTACTGCTCGCCGATGTAGACCTGCAACGCAGCGAATCCGTCCGCCGCATCTGGCCTTATCTGCGCGACCGGCGTGTGGATGCTTATGATGACCTGGGCAAGCGTTTTCGAGACTGACGTTAACCGCATAACGGCCATTCTCACGCCAGCGCGGGCGAAACCGTGACCGTGTAACGTACCTAACGTGCCGATCTATCCTCTATAAATCCGGGCTCCAGGCCTAACTGCGGATACGGTAATGCCTGCGATAAGGATTTCAGTAACGGTGAAATTCTGTTGCCAAGGCGCAACTCAAAATCGTGCGGGTGTAACCCGATACGCACCGGCACCCCCGCGCGCCGAGCCCGGCTAATATTCACCGCATTAGAAAAGCCCAACACCCAGGCCCGAAAAGCAGTATCCGCCTCAAAGCCCACTAAAGGTAGCCGGGTAAACGTTTGCTCTTGAGCATCATGGAGTCCGAAAAGGGTTTCCACATACCGAAATGGCAACCGGGAAAGCTGCGCCGGAGAGAGCGCACCCAGCGCCCAAGCCGGTGGCACATAGAGGGGTGAGGGGCTCAGCCCGTTTCGGATAAACCAGCGATAACAATCCCACACCAATCGGTGAATACCATCGCCGGAAAACGACAGATGCTCCGCCACATCCCGTGACAACAGCGCACTGTGCAAGCGGTGATAAAGCGTCACGGGGGGCTGACAACGATGGGACCAGCCATGCCCGGCTAATGGATGCCCCGAGTTCTGCAGGCTTCGCAACCAATCAAGATCACCCTCCTGCCAATCTTTACCCGGCACCACTAACAAGGTTACCGCTTCACAAGGCAAGCGTAACCGCGCCAGCATGGCCGTTACCTGCGCCCGCGTCTCGGGCATCACGTCATGAATCGAGACTAGCGCGGTTAATAAGTCAGAGCGCATTGCGTAGATAATTGCTGCTCAAACGACGCAGTAGCGCCAAGGTGGGAGAAGGCAGTGCCCGGCTCGAAGTTGGCGCCAATGAAGCACAGTGGGCCAGCACCGCCGTCCACTGGGTAACCGCATCGTCGTTCATGGCTAGAGCCGCCTGGCGTGCCTGACGGGCTTTGAATACACGAGTCACCGGGCTTAGTGACTGCAATCGCTCAACAGTATCGAACAGGCTCTCCCCCGCCTTCATCACCCACAATCCATTAGCCAATGCCGGCCATTCGTTGATGCCGCAGGCCGGCGTAGTAATCACCAGCCGCTCACGTGCCATGGCTTCCAGCGCGACCGTGCCAAAGGCTTCCACCGATGAAGGCAGCACCAGTACTTGGCAGCGATCCAACATGCTGACCACTTGTTCACGGGTACACCAGCCATGGAAATGCAGATTATTCTGTTCGCGGCAGGCGTTTTCCACCTTGTTACGCAGGGGGCCGTCTCCGGCGATTTCAAATTGCAGATCCGGGCGCTGGGATGCCAGCGCGAGAAAGGATTCAATATTCTTTTCCGCCGCCAGCCGGCCCACATAACAGACCCGCTGAACCGTATTATCCAGCTCCGCCACTGGCGTGTGCACGAACTCTTGGGCCAACGGTGTGCCTACCAATTGAGGGTTGCGCGCTCCTGCTGCACGGGCCTGGACGATCATCGATTCGCAGATGGTGGCGGCGGTTTCGCTGCCCTGAAACAAAGTGAGATTCACCCAGTTGAGAAAACCCCCAGCCAGCCGCGCCAACCGCTTACCCCAATACAGCTCCACCAGACGGTTGTAATCTGTCTGGAAAGTTACGCACACCGGAATACCCCATTTCTTGGCAATCCAGTACCCGATCATGGAGAAAATACCGGGGCCAGGAATGACGATCACATCGGGTTTCATTTCCCAGACCAAGGCACTGAGTTCTCGCACCTTGGGAAAAAACAGACGCTGGGTGGGATCACCCGGAATCGGAACAGACGCCCCTTGGCAAGGATGGGGATTGTGCATGCAAGGCTGCACCAACTCCACTTGCGCCACTTGATTTTTTAGATGCGACACCAGGTCTTGGAAATAGGCACCTACGCCATTCCGCCCTTTGATTGCATCCACCACAAACAGTATGCGTAGCTCTTTGGTATCCATGCACGGCAGTATCCGGGCCGCTCATGTCGAGAATGTGACAGCAAGGCCACCCATAACGCGGAAAGTGCGACAAGGTATGACAAAAGCCAAACAGGCTGCACACTAGATACAACATGCCACATGCGCAGGCGTCAGGTGACGCTAACACTTCCCGCCACTTCGCGGTGGGCGCATCGCTTCCCATAGGGGCGGCGTTAGCCATCGGGTTTGATAAAGCCAAAACGCTCATAAACCCAACCAAACCTCTGCAGCAATTCCTCATCACTGACGCCCAAGGCGTCCAGTGAGTAGTGGTGACCACTACGGTACTGTTTGGCTTTGCGGTCTTGCTCCTGCAGCTGCTCACGGAAATGCGCGTCTGCTTGCCAGCCAAAACGACGGTAAAAACCCAGCACGGTATCGCCGGGAGCGCGCACCAGGGTCTCCATCACCGATAACGCCCGACGCTGTTGCGGCATTTGTTCGGCCACTTCTATCAAATGCAGATAGTAGTATTCCAGCATTGCTAGAAATCCGTCCCGCCAGTAGACGGTAGTGTCGCGGCCATCAAACAGGCGCGCACCGATCAGGATCGAATTCACCTGCGATGGCACCGCCGCCGTGGGGCTACGCAGGCAACCAATAAAACGGGCATCCGGAAAGGCCTCTGCCAAAGTTTCCATCCACGGGGTAAACGAGGGATTCTTCGATAACAGGGTTTTCCCCTGTCCGTGGAAGTAAAGGTGGCGCTGCACAAAGCGGCGGTAGGATTGCATCAATCGCTGTTTCTCATCCGCACTGCCATCGCGATCCAGAAACGTCAGTTGCCAGAGAGAAGAAACGGGAACCACAAGCACCAGCAGAAAACAGCCCCATACGGGGATCAACCCCAGATAATCCTCTTCCGGATCAAGCAAGCCGGTCTTGTGCACACCATCCAGCCCACCCAACAGACGCCGTTCCAACCAACAGACCAGTCTAGCCCCCGGCCGGCCTATCCACTTATCCATGCGCGCTAAACCGGTCCAGAAATAGCGCTGGGTAATCGAGGGGGCGAACAGTAGCTCCCATAGGGCGGTCGTCGTGAAACGCGAATCCATCGCCAGCAGGCGATGCAGGAAAGTGGTACCGCTGCGCGGCACGCCGATCACAAATAATGGCTGGTGCACCGACACCCGGCGAAACCCCGGAAATAGCAGGTAATCCAGCCCCAGCCCCATGCCATTAATCGCCTGCACCAGCAAAAAAGCTGGCCAGAACACCAGCATCACCAGCAGTCGTTGCAACGAGAAGCCGTGCCCTTGCCCTTGGTAACGTGGAGCCCAGCTGGCCAGGAATAGTCGGCTATAACGTTTCAACAGCTTTAACATGGTGAAGCTCGGCGGCGAGAAACGTTGAAACAATAAAACAGTTTCAAGTCATAAAAATGACAACAGTAGCTCTTGTGTCTCGGTCACAGCGCTGTCATCTTTCTCGCAAAGAATAGCGCTATGACACTGCCCATGACCGACCTAACCGCCTCGTCAATCTATCCAGCCTTGGTGGGCCACCGTGGCGCCCGCGGTGAGGCGCCGGAAAACACCCTGGCCAGCTTCCAAGTGGCGATAGAAGCCGGGGTAACCGAAATGGAACTGGATGTACGGTTATCCTCTGATGGCCAACTGATCGTGCTGCATGACAGCGACGTGACGCGCACCACCGGGGTCCGTGGCAATGTACGCCAATACACCCGCGCTCAGCTCGGTGTCATGGACGCCCGCCGCAATACCCCCGGTTGGCACAGCCCCACCGGCATTCCATCACTGCAGGAGGTCATTGAACTATGCGGCCCGGCAATGCGCTTTCAATTTGAAGTGAAGGGTGCAGACCGTACCGTCCTCCACCAGCTGGCCCATCACCTGACGCACATGATCCATGATCAGCAGCTACAATCGCGGGTGATAATCACTTCAAGTCACACCGGTTTTCTGCGCATGATCGGTACCATGGCCCCGGATATCGAGCGAGGCTATGTGTGCCAGTATCGTTACCTGCAACCCACTCGCAGAGCCAAGGGGCTGGGCTGTAGCTGGGTCATCGCTCATTACTCACTGGTCGGTACTGCACTGATGCGTCGAGCGAAACGTCGTGGATTAAAGGTCTCTGTGTGGACGGTAAACGACCTGACAGAAGCCGAACGGCTTGCCAAACTCAAGGTGCATAGCATCATCACCGACTTCCCCACCAGCTTTGTCAGCCACTTCCGCCGCAAGCACTGTTACACGTCCTCGGAGGCCGCTTCCATTAACGGCTGATCGCTCAAGAACGCTATGATCTCATCTTTACGGGCCATGGCATCTTTACGGCCCATTTCAATCAACGCATTGGTGAACCCAGGCTCAAATAGCAAGTAACTCATGGCACTGGCTCCGGGAGAGCGGGTCGCTCCGGAGCTGCGCAGAAAAAACCGCAAGGAACGAGGTAATTCGCGAAGATGTTCTGCCGCGATTTCATCAATGGGCCGAGAGGGATATATCTTTAATACATCCACCTCTCGCAGCTTGATATCTTTTTTCCTGCGCGCACGCTCTCCCAGGGCCGACAGAGTGTGATTAATGCGCTCAAGCCGCTCAACATCCCCTTCCAGCGTGTCGACGAAAACACTATTGAGCACATGCCCCAGCACCTGGGCCATTGAGGGGTACCCACTTAGCTGACGCAGATGGCCGGGACTCACATTACCAGACACACCAATCACCAGTAGGCGCGTAGCGCCCAAATGTAGCGCTGGGCTTAATGGAGCAAGCTGGCGCAGTGCCCCGTCACCATAATAAGCCTTGTCTACCTTAGTTGCGGGAAACAGGATGGGAATGGCCGCTGAGCCCAACAAATGCTCTACCCCAATTTGCGAACGCTTACCCTTACGGCGGGAGCGAGTCCATTCGGCAAGCTCATCCGTGCCTTGATAAAAACTCACTGATTCACCGCTTGCATAGGCTGAAGCTGTAATCGCCAGCGCTCGCAAATGCCCCTGATCCAAGCTCTCCTGAATACGACGAAAATTAATCACCAGCGATAGCAATCGTTGTAGCGGCGTATTATCAAGCAACGAACTTCGCTCCGGAGTTTTGCCCGTCGCCACACCAGAAAAAAACCAACGCAGCACGCCACGAATGCAGGCATAGAGGTCTGTGCGATACACCTGCTCAGCAGTAATATTGGACCAAACTCGCTCCAGCCCTCGTACCCCAGCTCGGTAGTTGCCCGCATTTGCCGCTAAGGCCGTCGCATTGATCGCTCCCGCCGAGGTGCCGCAAATAATCGGAAACGGGTTCGGTGCACCACGGGGAACCATTTCCGCAATCGCTGCAAGAACGCCGACCTGGTAAGCACCACGCGCCCCCCCGCCCGACAATATCAATCCTCTGACCGGATCCTGCTTATGCATTGATACCCTCCCTGTTTGTTGTGTGCAGTATGCCGCGCTGACCGCCACGCCACCACTACTCACCGCATCAATAATGCTGGTAGGACAATACCGGCTGCCTTATTCTGAAGACCTTCAAGGACAAAGGATTATGTGCGCTTTTTCTCTCCGCCCCGCTCTTCCCGAAGATCTAGATGGCCTCACTGCACTGGAGGAGCGCTGTTTCTTGTCCGACCGCCTTACCCGACGCAGTTTTCGCCAATGGCTCAAGCGTCAGCACGCCGGCCTTATCGTTGCCCTGAACGAACAGCAACAACTGGCTGGCTATGCGCTGGTGTTGCTGCAACCCGGCACACGGCTTGCTCGCCTTTACTCCATAGCAGTGGATCCGCAGCAGCGGGGCAAAAACCTCGGAGAACAGTTACTGGGCGCCGCCGAGGGCTACGCACATCAGCAACGCCGTCTGTTTCTGCGCCTGGAAGTCCGCAGAGACAACACCGCGGCCATCGCTCTGTACGAACGCTTGGGCTACCGCCTGTTTGCCCAGACGGTAGATTATTACGAGGACCACGAAGACGCTCTGCGTTATCAAAAACGGCTGCACTATTTAGCTGACTTACCCGACCTAACAGGCCAAGCGCACGCTGCCTCAACTCAAACAGGGCGTTTGCAGTTACCTTGGGTTCAGCAAACCACGCCTTTCACTTGCGGGCCCGCCTGCCTACTGATGGCCTTAGCGGCCCTGAAAAAACAGGCGCCCACGGTCACCGAAGAGCTGTTGATATGGCGTGAAGCCACCACCATCTACATGACCGCAGGCCATGGTGGCTGTCATCCGCTCGGTCTCGCTCTGGCCGCTCGGCAGCGCGGGCTTAGCGCCCGTGTTTGGTGTAACCAGGCCGGTCCGTTGTTTCTGGATTCGGTACGTGACGGCGGCAAGAAAGCCGTGATTACTACCTTGCACGACTATTTTGTCAGTGAATGCTCGCGGCACAGGGTCCCGGTCTGTTACGACGATTTCAGCATTACCGATTTGAATAACGCCATTAGTGCCGGCAGCATTGTGTTAGTGCTGATCAGTACCTGGCGACTGGATGGGCGCAAAGCGCCGCACTGGGTCGCTATTAGTGGCAGCGATGAGGAGTGCTTCTACATCCACGATCCAGACCCTAGCGAAGACCAGGTGCCCATGGATTGCCAACATGTCCCTATTACACGCGATAAGTTTGAGCAAATGCGGCAATACGGGCAGGCAAAACTGCGTACAGCAGTGGTATTGAGCCACCTCTGAAAACACCTTACTGCAGGAATGAAGCGTAGCAACGTTCGAAGGTCGACCGCGAATGGCGGAGCGCCGGGAGGGGGGAGCGACGGTACTCCTATGGAAAGCCAGATACAAAAGCCCGCACAAGGCGGGCTCTTTCAATCACGGCGCAATATTAGATCTTCATCACGTCCTTACCCAGTGCCGCCGCTTTTTCGCTGTTAACCTTGCGAATGTTCTCTTCACATTCGTCGTCGTTACCGCCACAGATTTCACAATCCTGTTTCATGCCCAATGCCGCCAAGCCACCACAGGAGCCCTTTACCGGCTTGTTGGAAAGAATCACGCCCACAGCCATGCCAGCGAAAAGCAGGCCGATAAAAATTACTGCCGCCACAATAGTCATGAACATGTCACTGACCCTCCATAATTGCATCAAAGGCCGAAGTCGATAACTCCTTCACGCCCTTATCAGTTCTGACAATAAAAAATACGGCCAGTTCATGGTCTTTGGCAAAAGCCATTCCTTGCTCCGGCCCCAGCACCGTCATGGCCGTGGCTAGCCCGTCTGCCATCATTGCACTCTTGTGCAAAACGGATACCGAGGCAAGCTTGTGTTCCACCGGGTAACCCGTACGTGGGTCAATCGTATGGGAATACAAGTGCCCCTGCGATTCAAAGAAATTACGATAATCGCCGCTGGTTGCCACCGCCATATCCTGAAGGTCTACCACCTGCTCTACCTCACGGGCACCTGCAATGGGCCTCTCGACGGCAACTCGCCAAGGTTTATTGTAGGGCTTGGAGCCCTTGCCACGTAATTCGCCACCCACTTCCACCAGATAATTATTCACACCGTGGTGATCCAACAGGCCTGCCACCTTGTCCACTGCAAACCCTTTCGCAATGGATGACAAATCCACATACACGCCCCCGGGCTGCAGCAACTGTTGTTCGTTGAGCAATAATTTCTGCCAGCCTACCCGGCCAAGCGCCCTCTCAATGTCACTGTCTTGCGGTGGCTCAAATCGACCCGAGTCAGGCCCGAATCCCCACAGGTTGACCAATGGTCCCACTGTCACGTCATAGGCGCCCCCCGTCTGTTCCGACAGGGATAATGCTGCAACCAGCACCTTCACCGTATCCGCAGGCAGCGATACCAAAGCGCCAGGCTCGGCATTATTGAAACGACTGAGGTTGGACTCCGGGCGATAGGTGCTCATCTGTGCATTCACCTGCTCCAGTGCCGCTTCAATATCCGCCTTCAATGCTTCTACACCTTTATCCGGCGCACCCGTATATTTCACACTCCAGGTGGACCCCATGGTCGGGCCACTGAGTGCAGAAAGACGATTCTTGCTGTCATCACAGCCACCAAGCAGCAGAGACAGAGAAAGAGCCAGTACAGAGAGGATGCGGAGCATTGTTCAGATCCGGAGGTATAGAGCAAAAAACAAGCTTCAAGCGTCAGGCTGGAACACAGAAAAGGCGCCATTTTCTGTGAGGCTTCGCCCGCGATTAACGGTGGGGGCCAAACAGCAACGGTCAAAACCTGAAAACAAATATCGCGTTATAGCAACTTGTCGCTAACAAAACGCCGGCTCGAAGGCCGGCGTTTGAGATCATCCGCCAAAGTCATCCAACAGGATGTTTTCTGGCTCCACGCCCAGATCTTCCAACATCTTGATGACAGACGCGTTCATCATTGGCGGACCACACATGTAGTACTCGCAGTCTTCAGGTGCCGGATGGTCCTTCAGATACTGTTCGAACAGCACATTATGGATAAAGCCTGTGAGGCCGTCCCAGTTGTCTTCAGGC
This sequence comes from Alcanivorax sp., assembly GCF_040119285.1. GTDB lineage: Bacteria > Pseudomonadota > Gammaproteobacteria > Pseudomonadales > Alcanivoracaceae > Alcanivorax. The sequence goes on along the minus strand of NZ_JBEDTY010000029.1, from coordinate 229,080 downwards.
TGGGGGTCCGACAAGGCTAAATGCCACTCGAAGTTATCATTTTCATCAGCAAGCAGGTCGTACTCTTCATTGTAGAAGCACTCGCGAACACTCCGGGCTCCGTACCAAAAGCTGATCTTGCGCTTGGAACTCAACCGTTTGAGCTGGTCAAAAATATGGCTGCGCATGGGGGCCATGCCGGCACCCCCACCAATGAAGATCATTTCCGCGTCGGTTTTCTTGGCGAAGAACTCACCGAAAGGCCCGAATACGGTGATCTTGTCGCCCGGTTTCAGGTTAAAAACGTAAGAACTCATGATACCCGGCTGAATATCCTTGGAGCCTGGCGGCGGCGTCGCAATACGGATATTGAACTTGAGGATACCTTTCTCTTCCGGGTAATTGGCCATGGAATAGGCGCGGATCACTTCTTCGTTATTCTTGGTGTTTAGGTCGAAAAAGTTGAAACGTTCCCAATCACCGCGATATTCCTCGTCGATATCGAAGTCGGAAAACTTCACATCAAACGGCGGCGCTTCCAGCTGCACATAACCGCCCGCACGGAAGTCCACGTTCTCGCCTTCCGGCAGCTTCAACGTCAGCTCTTTAATGAAAGTGGCAACGTTATTATTGGAAACAACCTCGCACTCCCATTTTTTAACTCCGAAGAATTCTTCAGGCACCTGGATGCTCATGTCCTGCTTCACACTGACCTGACAGCTCAAGCGCCAGCCATCGCGAATCTGGCCCTTGGTGAAATGACCTTCTTCAGTAGGAAGAATGTCTCCACCGCCCTCAAGTACCTGACAGCGACACTGGGCACAAGTACCGCCACCACCACAGGCAGAGGACAAGAAGATACCCTGATCTGCCAGAGTGCCCAGCAGCTTGCCGCCAGCCGGGGCTTCAATGGACTTTTCTGGATCGTCGTTGATGGCGATTTCCACGTTACCCGTACTCACCAACCGAGAGCGGGCAGCCAAGATAATTGCCACCAGCGCCAGTACGATGGCGGTGAACATGACAACACCGAGAATAATCTCAAAACTCATGATTCAACCCCTCGCTTACAGCTGCACACCGGAAAAAGACATAAAGCCCAGTGACATCAGACCCACAGTAATGAAGGTGATGCCCAGGCCTTTTAGGCCATCGGGTACGTCACTGTACTTCAGCTTTTCACGGATACCGGCTAACAGGGTGATGGCCAGAGCCCAGCCCACGCCAGCGCCGACGCCATACACCACAGACTCGCCAAAGCCGTAATCGCGCTCCACCATAAAGAGAGAAGCACCCAAGATGGCACAGTTCACGGTAATCAGCGGCAGGAAAACACCCAGCGCGTTGTACAGGCTTGGCACATACTTATCCAGAGTCATTTCCAGAATCTGCACGATCGCCGCAATCACGCCAATATAGCTAAGCAGCCCAAGGAAACGCAGATCCAGGCTGGCAAGCTGTTCGCTACCGGTCCAAGAAAGTGCGCCTTCTTCAAGCAGGTAGTGCAAAATCAGATTATTCACCGGAACAGTGATCGTCAGTACCACAACCACCGCAATCCCCAAACCAATCGCAGTCTGGATCTTTTTGGAGATCGCAATAAACGTACACATGCCCAAGAAGAAGGCCAACGCCATGTTTTCGACAAAGACGGCGCGGACGAACAGGCTTAAATAGTGTTCAAACATTCCTCGTCTCCGTTAGAACGCGTCGCTGACACGGGTGTTAGGCTTCATCTTGAAGTCGTCCTCTTCCACTTGCTCCGGCTTCCAGGCACGAATGCCCCAGATAAACAGCCCAATCAGGAAGAAAGCGCTGGGAGGCAGCAGCATCATGCCATTGGTCATGTACCAGCCGCCTTCCGCAACCTTCGGCAGAACCTGATACCCAAACAAGCTACCCGCGCCCAGCAGTTCGCGTATGAAACCCAGCCCCAGTAGAATTGCCGAGTAGCCCAAGCCATTCCCAATACCGTCGAGAAAGGAAGGAATCGGCGGGTTTTTCATGGCGAACGCTTCCGCACGCCCCATCACGATACAGTTGGTAATAATCAGCCCCACGAATACCGACAGCTGCTTGGAAATACTGTAGGCATAAGCCTTGAGGAACTGGTCCACCACAATTACCAGCGATGCGATGATGGTCATCTGCACGATGATGCGGATACTGGAAGGAATATAGTTGCGAATCGAACTCACGAAAAAGTTCGAGAACGCGGTTACCACAGTCAATGCAATACACATTGTCGCCGTGGTACTCAGGTTACTGGTCACCGCCAGCGCGGAACAGATACCCAATATCTGCAAAGCGATGGGGTTATTGTCGAAAATCGGACCTAACAGAATGTCCTTTGTTTTCTCCGCCATTACGCCTCTCCTTCCGGTTGCTTAGGCGTCGCGGCATCCGAAGCCACCGCGGTATCACCGTCTTGCATACGCTTTAGATAGGGGCCCAAACCGTTTTCGCCTACCCAGAAACGCAGCAAGTTGCTTACGCCCTTGCTGGTCAGGGTTGCGCCGGCCAGACCATCAACCTTGTATTCCGCGTTTGAGGTTCTGCTATCCACGGTTCCTTTGATCACCTGGATTTCCACTTCACCCTGCTCACCGTAAAGCTTCTTGCCTTCCCACAGTGCTTTCCACTTGGGGTTATCCACTTCACCGCCCAGACCCGGGGTTTCACCGTGTTCGTAAAAACCGAGCCCAGCCACCGTATTTGCGTCCGGCTCGAGCGCCAGGAACCCATACAGGGTAGACCATAAGCCATAGCCGTGAACTGGCACAATAATCCGGCTTAACGCACCACTATCATCTTTGGCGAGGTACACCTCGGCGACTTTTGCCTGGTTTTTGATACCCGCAATATCCGTGTCGCCACTCAACGACCGAGACTGGCTTGGGTCATTGGAAGCTTTACGCTGATCATAGGATTCCGGCATATCTACATACTTGCCGGTCTCGATTTCGACAAACTTGCGCTCGATGGTTTTGAACACTTCTTGCACATCCGTACCTTCTTGATACAAACCTGCTGCTTGGAGGATGTTCATTCGCTTATCAAGAAGCTGGTTCTTCGCCTGAACCGGGCGCAGGCTCACGGCCGCAGTGGCAACCACTACGCCGCACACTACACACACCAGGAAGGCGACCAACAGTGTTTTGCTGACACTTTCGTTATTTCCAGCCATTACACTTCTCCCCCGGTCCGACGCAGGCGGCGACGTATATTCGCCTGGGTGACAAAGTAATCAATCAATGGAGCACACAGGTTAGCGAACAAAATCGCCAGCATGATGCCCTCCGGGAAGGCCGGGTTAATCACCCGAATCAACACCGTCATTACACCGATCAGTGCACCGAAGACATATTTGCCCACGTTGGTCATAGAGGCAGATACCGGGTCGGTGGCCATGAAGATCATGCCAAAGGCAAAGCCGCCCACAGTCAGGTGCCAGTACCAAGGCATTGCGAACATGGTGTTGGTATCGGAACCGATCAGATTAAACAGTGTAGACATGCCCAGCATGCCCAAAAGCACGCCCAGCACGATGCGCCAGGAGGCAATCTTGGTCATTAGCAATACAGCGCCACCGATCAAAATCGCCAGTGTGGAGGTTTCACCGATAGAGCCCTGAATCCCACCCAGGAAGGTGTTCATCCAAGTGAGGCTGGCGGTGGCCGCATTGGCACCCTCGGTCAGTGCATTGCCGGCCAGACCGGCCGCAAAATTCAGGTCGCCAGACGCGGCCAGTGACAATGGAGTGGCGCCTGAATAGCTGTCTACTGCCGTCCAGATAGCATCACCGGACATTTGCGCCGGATAAGCAAAGTACAAGAACGCACGGCCCACCAGTGCTGGGTTCAGGAAATTCTTGCCGGTCCCGCCAAAGACTTCCTTGCCAATCACTACGCCGAAGGAAATGCCCAGAAATACCTGCCACAGCGGAATCGCCGGGGGCAAAATCAGGGTAAACAGAATACCCGTTACGAAGAAACCTTCGTTCACCTCATGGCCGCGCTTCCAGGCAAACAGGCCTTCCCAGATAAAGCCACCGATGTACACGGTAAGCAAAATCGGGATGTAATAAACTGCACCATGCAGCACGTTCGCCCACAGGCTACCCGGATCAAAACCGGTCAGCGCCATGACGATATCGCTACGCCAGCCAGTGATGGCACTGTAGCCAAACTCGCTGATCTGCAGGTTGGCTTGGTAGCCCGTGTTGTACAGACCGAACAGGATCGCCGGGAAGGTGCAGAACCACACCGTCATCATGATCCGTTTCAGGTCGAGACCATCACGTACGTGAGCCGCGGAACGGGTTACCGAATCCGGGGTGTAGAGCATGGTGTCGAACATTTCATAGAAGGTGTAATACTTCTCGAATCTGCCGCCCTCGTGAAAATGGGGGGACACTTTGTCATCCAGAAACTTTCTCATACCCATGCTCAGCCCTCCGCCTCAATCGTGGTCAGATTGTCGCGCAGAATCGGACCGTATTCATATTTGCCCGGGCACACGAAGGTGCACAGAGACAGATCTTCTTCCAGCAACTCCAAGGCGCCCAGGGCCGTAGCGCTGTCGGTATCACCCACTATAAGTGCACGCAGCAGCTGGGTCGGCAAAATGTCCAGTGGCATCACTTCTTCATAGGCCCCCACCGGCACCATGGCACGTTCAGAGCCATTGGTAGTAGTGGTGAAATTGAAACGCTTGCCCGGCATCAACTTGGACAGATAGATATTCATCAGAGAGAAACGGTTGGCGCCGGGTGAAATGTAACCCAACAGCTCCCGTTCATGCCCTTCACGCAGGACGGTCAGCTGGTTTGTTGTCCGGCTCAACCAAGCGATCGGGCCACGGGCGTTGTGACCGTTCAGCACGGAACCGGAGATCAGGCGGTTATCGCCCTCTTTCAGCTCACCCTGGGCAAAATCGTCCACGCTGGCGCCCACACGGGTACGTAAAGCGCGCGGAGTTTTCGCCTGCGGGCCTGCCAGCGCCACCACACGGCTGGAGCTAATCTTGCCTTCGGTGAACAAGTTGCCGATAGCAATCACATCCTGATAGCCCACTGACCAAACCGTCTTGTTCAAACCGACCGGGTCTAGATGGTGAATGTGGGTTCCCACATTGCCCGCCGGATGCTTACCGGAAAACGCTTCTTCACGAACCTGCCCGCCCACCAAACTGGGCAGATCGGTATTGGGGCCGCGACAGACCCATACCGGACCATCCGTGAGACGGCTCAGCACGGTCAAACCATGGCGAAAAGCCTGCTCACTTTCCTTGATCACCACAGCCGGATCTAGCGCCAAAGGGTTGGTATCAAGAATAGAGACGAAAACTGAATTGGGCGTACTACCCGGTGCCGGCACCTTGCCGAACGGGCGAGTGCGCAGCAGCGTCCACTCACCGGAATCTACCAACTGCTGCTGCACCGCCTCGCGATCAAGAGAGCTTAGTTGGTCAGCACTGTAAGAGGCGAAGGTGACTTCGTCTTCCTGGTCGGCTATTTCAATCACCACGGATTGAAGAACACGTTTGTGACCGCGATTGATGGCGATCACTTTACCGGCCGCAGGAGCGGTATATTTCACACCCTCGGTTTTCTTGTCCGTAAAGATCAGCTGGCCTTTTTTGACCACGTCTCCCTCGCGAACCTCCATAGTGGGCTTCATGCCCACATAGTCACCGCCGAGCACGGCAACAGAACGAACCTGGTGACCTTCCTCAATCGCCTGGCGCGGTGCACCAGCGATGGGCAGATCAAGGCCCTTCCTGATTTTAATCATAGTTTCTCGCCCACGTTGCATGTTGCTGAAGTCGAGGCACGCCACCTGAGTGGCCCGGATAAACCGGGTTTTACAGGAAACGTTCGCAAATTCCGGAATGTGCAATGGATACCGACAAAAACCCGGCGGGCACATTATAAGGTCGCACCTGCCTGTTCGCCAGCACCGTCAGCCCCCGCCTTTTGTCGTATAGATCTATTCTGGTACGACAGAGAAGCGAAGAATACACCGAAAAAAGCCCGCGGGGCGGGCTTCTTCATTCCGGGGCTCAGTCTTTTGGATACGCCGGGAATTCCACCCCGGAGATCTGCTGCAGGATACGCAAAACCTGACAGCTGTAGCCGAACTCGTTGTCGTACCACACATACAACACGCAGTGACGGCCATTAACAATGGTCGCTTCTGCGTCAATTACGGAGGCGTGACGGGAGCCGACAAAATCGGTAGATACCGCGTCCGGGCTGCTTACGAAATCCACCTGACGCTGCAACGGAGAATGCAGACTTACCCAACGCAGGTAATCGTTGAGCTCTTCAAGGGTAGTTTCTTTACCCAAGGTAAGGTTCAGGATCGCCATGGACACGTTCGGAGTAGGAACGCGAATGGAGTTGCCGGTCAGCTTGCCGTCAAGGTTCGGTAACACCTTGGTGGCAGCAGTGGCCGCACCCGTTTCGGTCAGCACCATGTTCAGTGGAGCAGACCGACCACGACGGGGGCCATTGTGGAAGTTATCCAGCAGGTTCTGGTCGTTGGTGTAGGAGTGCACGGTTTCCACATGACCGAACTCAATACCGAACTTGTCTTCCAGCGCTTTCAGCGGCGGAACGATGGCATTGGTGGTGCAACTTGCTGCAGAAATGATCTTGTCGCTGTCTTCGATCAGGTCATTGTTCACACCGTGAACGATGTTCTTCATGTTGCCCTTGCCTGGCGCGGTCAACATTACCCGAGAGACACCCTTGCATTGCAAATGCTGAGACAGGCCTTCCTCGTCACGCCATCTGCCGGTGTTATCAATCACCACAGCATTATCAATGCCGTAAGCGGTGTAATCGATAGACGCCGGGTCGCTGGAGTAAATCACCTTGATGAAATTACCGTTGGCGATAATGGCGTTGTCTTCTTCATCAACAGCGATAGTACCGGCAAACGGGCCGTGCACAGAATCACGACGCATCAGGCTAGCGCGCTTCTGCAAATCACCCTTACCAGATTCACGCACCACAATGGCTTTCAGGCGCAGGCCATCACCGGAACCGGCTTTCTCAATCAACAGACGAGCCAGAATACGGCCGATACGACCGAACCCGTACAACACCACATCGGTACGCTCAGGCATGTCGATTTTGCTGCTCACTGCTTCAGACAATTCTTCGCGGACATAATCTTCAATCGACAGGCCACGATTGTCTTTCTTGTACTCCACCGCCAATTTACCGATATCGATTCGACAAGGGCCGAGATCCGACTTCGCCACTTCCTGAAGAATCGGGAAAGTATCGACCACAGACAGCTCAGAATCTTCAACCTGCTTGACGAAACGGTGGCTTTTCAGAATCTGGATAACAGACTTGTTGACCAGGGAACGGCTGTACACGGTCGTGGTAACATTCTTTTCACGATGCAGTCGTCCAATCATGGGAATCATGGCTTCTGCAATTTCTTCGCGATTCTTCCAGCGTCCGAAATGGTCTTCCAGTTTGCTCACGGAGATGGCCCTCTCAGTTTGGGTTCAGGCGACGGAGAGCGGCATCATTGCCATGCTTCCCATCTCACCTGCGGTGGTGGAGTTCGGGGCGCGCATAATAGCGCCAAAAGACCACATTATCCACCCGGATTAGCGGAAGATAGCACGCCAAAACCCGCTATCCGGCGCAGACAAAGATAAACACCCGCTACTACAGGAGTATCATTCGTCCGGCGCCCTGTGCAAGGCGGAGACAACCTGTTTCCTCAGCACCGGCACCACCTCTTCCTCGAACCAGGGCCGTTGCCGCAACCACAGGCGATTGCGGGGGCTGGGGTGGGGTAGTGGGAAAAAACCCTGATCCAGCGCCCGGGCAAAATGCCACACTGTGTCTGTGAGTGTTTTGCCGGGCTTCGCCAGATAAAAGCGTTGGGCATACCGTCCTACCAACAATGTCAGCCGCAGATTGGGCAACTCCGCCAGCAAAGGGCCATGCCACTGGGGCGCACATTCCGGTCGCGGCGGCAGGTCCCCACCCTTGCCCCGGCCCGGATAACACAGCCCCATAGGGACGATCGCGACCTGACTCTCGTCATAGAACGTTTCACGGCCAATCTGTAGCCAGTCTCGCAGCCGCTCGCCGGACGGATCGTTCCAGGGAATCCCGGTTTCATGAACGCGGGTCCCCGGCGCCTGCCCCACAATCAGTAACCGCGCGCCCTGACCGGCCTGCACCACCGGCCTCGGCCCCAACGGCAGATGCGGCTCACACAGCCGGCAAGCACGAACATCTTCCAGCAGGTCGATCAGCTCTGTCATTCCGCCGGGCTGTCCGAGGGATGCAGGCGCATCAACCCTTCTTGAGCCACCGACGCCACCAAGGTGCCATCCTGGCGATAAATAGCACCGAAATTCAGCCCGCGAGAACCGCCCGAGAAGGGGCTATCACTGCGATACAACAGCCACTCATCAATCCGAAAATCATTATGGAACCACATGGCATGATCAATGCTCGCGCACTGCACATTAGGCTGCCAGAAATTCATTCCGTGAGGCAGCATGGCGGTGCCCATCAGGCCATAGTCGGAGCAGTAGGCCAATAAAGCCCGCTGGATCATCGGGTTGGCATCCACCCGATCTACCACCCTGAACCAAACCTCGCGGACAGGGTCCTGGGGCTCAGAGGAGATGGAATCTTTCGGCGTCACCGGCCGAAACTCAACCGGCCGGTCAGTCAGAAAATCCTTTCGAAACTGCTCTGGCAACCGATCCACCAGCTTCATGCGAATGCCCTCATCATTCTCGAGGCCCTCTGGCCCCGGCACGTCGGGCATAACTGACTGATGGGAAACCCCCTCCTCCGCCACTTGGTAAGACGCCGCCAGAGAGAAGATCGGCCGACCATGCTGGATCGCGTCCACCCGGCGCGTGGTGAAACTCTTGCCATCACGTATCCGGTCAACGTAATAGACGATCGGCACATTAAAGTCGCCGGGGCGCAAAAAATACGCATGCAAGGAGTGCACGGGGCGTGCATCATCCACCGTCTGCGAGGCAGCCAACAACGCCTGCCCAGCCACCAAACCACCAAACACACTGCGCTGCCCATTGGCCTCGCTTTGCCCCCGAAACAAATTATTCTCCAGCTGCTCTAAATCGAACAGATTCATCAGTTCCTGAACCGATGCCTTCATACTCAACCCTCTGTGCAATAAAACCAATGGTCGCATCCTACCTGCAACCCGAAAGAATGTTGAGATTGACGGCGCACCAAAAAATAGGCAGGAAGAATCGCGAATAGAACTTGTCTGTTGCACCAGAAGATGCCTAACATTGTCCACAACGACGACAGAAGGACCAACCTTCTGCATCACTGGGGGAAAATTTGATGCTTCAACCACTTCGCTATTGCCTATCGGCAATAGTGCTTCTCTGCGCGTTTGCCACAACCTCCGTTCACGCCGAGGTTCCCTCTCGCCTAGTGATACAGGGCTATCTCACCGATCTCAGCTCCCAACGTCCTCTTCATGGAACCTTTGATGTTGTGGTCACCCTTTATGACATGTCAGGGCGCACCACCGATTACCAAACCAACAGCGGCACCGCCACCGACCCTCAGGGTCTCGGCGCCGTTCTATGGACCGAGACACAGACCATCACCGCCGAAGACGGCCGCTATAGCGTGATTCTCGGTGACGATCCCCACAACCCATTGCCCAACGATCTGCTCGGCAGCAACCAAGTAGAGCTGGGCCTCGCCATCGACGGCGACAGCGAAATGACGCCGCGGATGGCAGTCACCACCGGTAGCGTCCCTTACGCCTTACAGGCTCGTGAAGCCGAACAAGTTAATGGCGACATAACCCCCCGCACGATCAGCATCGCCGATAACCTTGTGATTAATGAATTCGGCCAATGGGTTGGCTCAGAGAGCGGACTGATTGGCCCGAAGGGCGATACCGGCGACGCAGGCACTGCTGGCACCCCTGGCCCAACCGGGCCGCAAGGCCCCCCCGGTGCTATCGGCCCAATGGGCCCCCAAGGCATGCCTGGCTCCCCAGGCACTCCCGGCATGATGGGCCCCGCAGGCACGATGGGTCCTAGCGGTCCGATGGGCTCCCCAGGCACGATGGGCCCTACTGGCATGACAGGTCCCGCAGGCACCTTCAGCACCAACAATGTTACCCAGAAAGCCTGCAACAGCGCCGCAAGCTGCCAGTGCGATAGCGGCGTGGTGCTTGCCGGTGGCGTTCAATGTGCCAGCAACAGCTACATCACTAACAGCCACCCCAGTGCTGCCAACGCCTGGAATGGCAGCTGCGAAACGTGGCAGACCGGCGCCGCTGCCACACCGGCCACTATCACTATCACTTGCGCGGTCACCAACTGATGGCCCTCACCCGACGGCAATTCATCGCTGCAGGGGGCGCGGCCGGAGTGCTGTTAAGCACGCCTTTGGCCGCTGGCCCCATCGCCACCGGTGTGGAACTGGTCAGTGGCATCCGCGCCATTGCCCTAGGCAATAACCAGCGCCTGCAAGTCAATGACCATGGCCGCCAAGCCCTGTGGCAACGCAGTGGCAACACACTGAACCTGACCTCCAGCGCCTCCTACGACACCCGTATCGTGGCGGCCGCGCTCGACGGCGACAACGTGGTCCTGCTCGATCGCGGCCAGCGCCAGCTACGCTGGTTCCGCCCGGACGGCTCCCTGGCCCGGTTGGTCGAGCTGAACAATTTACTGGAACCGGCGGACTTTGTGCTCAGTGGCGAACACGCTATTGTTGCCGACGTGCACGGCCACCGCCTGGTTAGCCTAAATCTATACACCGGCATTCAACATCGGCTTGAGAGCGATCACCCGCTAAATGGCCCCGCCTCGCTGGCAAAAACCGGCGACCGCATTAGCTTGCTCACTCTCGGTGACCGACGGCTGCATCACTTCTCGCTAGCCGGCCACTCGCTGGGCAGCGAAGTCAGCAGCTTGAACATGCCAAGCGTCATTGCCGCCGTAAACGACCAGTTGCTGGTCATGGACCGTTGCCAGAAACAACTTTGCTGGGCAGATCGTTCCACCCCGCTACTGACGCTCCCCCAAACCAGCGCTCAACAGCTGGCTCACTTGAGCTGGCAACCGGGCAGTAACCTGCTGATCAGCGTATGAGGCCACTATGAGCGAACCCTTTATCGCCGAAATCCGCATCTTTGCGGGTAACTTTGCTGTGCGTAACTGGGCTTTCTGTAACGGGCAACTTTTGCCTATCAGCCAGAATACTGCCCTGTTCGCCCTCATCGGCACCACTTATGGCGGTGATGGCCGTACCACAATGGCCTTGCCCAATCTGCAAGGCCGGGCACCCGCACACCCCGGTCAGGGCCCCGGGCTCCCGTCATACAGACTGGGCCAGGTTGAGCAAAATAGCGCGTCGACCGTAAAGGTTGTGCAGGGCATCACGCCGGACCGCAACCTGGGGAGTAGCCAGAGCACCCGCACTATTGCCGCCAAAATACCTGGGGGCGATCAGCGCCACCCTTACCTGGGCCTGAATTTCATTATTGCCCTGCAAGGGCTGTTCCCATCCAGAAGCTAGGAGTCATTTACTGATGAGCGAACCCTTTCTCGCTGAAATCCGCATTTACGGCTTCAATTTTGCCCCCAGGGGCTGGGCGTTTTGCGATGGTCAGATTCTGCCCATCAACCAGAACCTGTCCCTGTACTCTCTGCTGGGCACCACCTACGGCGGCGACGGCAGAACCAGCTTTGCGCTACCGGAACTGCGTGGCCGCACGCCAATGCATCCGGGCAGCAGCATCAATCAAGGCAGCCTAGGGGGAACCCTGAGCGACACCGAAAACGGGGACACCCTGGACAGCCTGACCCTGGATCGCAACCTGGGCAGCACTCTGAATAGCACGCCAGTTGCTACCCAAAGCGCGCAGATGCACTCCATCGCGCTAAACTTTGCCATCGCCCTGCAAGGGCTTTTTCCCAGCAGAAGCTAGAGGCTCCTATGTCTGAACCCTTTGTAGGCGAAATTCGCATGTTTGCCGGCAATTTTGCTCCACGAGGCTGGGCACTCTGTGATGGGCAACTATTGGCCGTATCACAGAACGATGCACTGTTTTCCCTGTTCGGCACCATTTACGGTGGCGACGGCGAAACCACCTTCGGTTTACCGGATTGCCGCGGGCGCTCCCCGGTACACGCTGGCACGGGGCCGGGGCTTGCTCAGGTTCGTCTGGGCGCCAAAAGCGGCAGCAATGCCAGCGGTGCTGTTGTGGCTACCACCAGCGTCAGCATTGATCGCGGCCTGGGAAAAACGCAACAGACCTGGGATGCACTTCCGGTGGGTGCAGAATCGGTCACACCACAACTGTTTGTGAATTTCATTGTGGCCCTGTTCGGCGTTTACCCTTCCCGTTCGTAATGCATAGCTACCGTTTACTCCCGGCCAGTGACAGCGACACACCGATGTTACTGGCCATCTACACCAGCACCCGCCAGGAAGAAGTGGCGCAAACCGGCTGGCCCAAAGCACAGCAGGATGCCTTCCTGACCCTGCAGGCCAAGGCGCAGCACGAACACTACCTTAAGCATTATCCGGAAGCGGAACGGCACCTGATTGAATTAAACGGGGAAACCGCCGGACGGCTGTATCTCTCGGACTGGGAGCGAGAAATGCGCATTGTGGATATCGCCCTGCTGCCCGCCTTTCGCGGTACAGGGCTGGGGTCACAGATTCTCTCCACCCTGCAATCACGGGCTCGCCAGTCCGGCAAGCCCCTGACCATTCACGTGGAAAGCAACAACCCGGCGCGGCGGTTATATCAGCGACTGGGCTTTGTGGAACAGGAAGACAAAGGTGTCTACCTGCTTATGCGCTGGCAAGCTGACGATTGAAAACCGCCTCGAAATATTGCGTACCATCGCCAGCGCCCAGCGGCCCCACAGGCACCAGAAACACGGACGACTCACCCAGCCCCTCATTGCGCAAGGTTACGGCGCCCTGCTCCAGTTGTAGCTGGCCCGCAAACAGCAGGGAAAAGCATTCCCAGCCCTCAGGAGACACCGGCAGGTTCACTTCTGCCAGCACCAGGTTATCGCCATTTTCCAGCGCAAACGCCTGTCCTTCACAATCTTTCCATTGTTGTAATGTGATCATGTCACCTCCCCAAAAGATGCTACGCAGTGTAGACGGCGCTGACGGCACCGTCACCCTTGGCTACAATATGCGCCCACCGAATGCGCAGGAACGGGTCTGAATGAAGTTACTCCCCGACAGCAACCTCTTTCCCAGTGGGCGAGAGCACTACAAAGACTGGGCCGGACTCAACGCCGGCAGCATGGCCGCAGTGCTGGCCGAGCTGGCGCGCAGCCAGGACCATTTATTGGTGGTGCTGGCACCCAATAGCAGCCGTGCCCAGCAGCTCACCGACTCACTGAGCTTCTACTTGGCCGGCAGCGACACCCCGGTGATGCTGTTTCCGGACTGGGAGACCCTACCCTACGACCTGTTCAGCCCACATCAGGACATTATCAGCGACCGCATTCAGGTTCTGCACCAGCTGCCCACTACCCACAAGGGCATTCTGGTGGTGCCGGTGAATACGCTAATGCAGCGGCTGGCGCCGCCGATACATATCACCGGTAACAGCTTCCTGCTCAAGGTGGGCGATCGTTTCGACATGGAAGCCACCCGCAGCCGGCTGGTCGCCAGCGGCTACCGGCAGCGCGACAACGTGTACGAGCACGGCGAGTTTGCCGTGCGCGGGGCCATCATGGACATTTTCCCCATGGGCGCCGAGCAACCGTTCCGCATCGAGCTGTTCGACGATGAAATCGAATCCCTGCGCCTGTTCGAAGCGGAAAGCCAGCGCTCCACCGGTAAAGTGGACGATATCACCCTGCTGCCCGCCGCAGAGTTTCCCCTCAGCACCGAAGGGATTGCCCGTTTCCGTAGCCACTTCCGCGACACCTTCGACGTGGATACCCGTCACGTGCCCCTTTACCAGGACGTGACCGACGGCCTCGCGGCACCGGGCCTGGAATATTATCTGCCCCTGTTCTTTGAGCAGATGGCCACCTTGTTCGATTACTTGCCCGACGATGTACGGCTGGTGGAACTGGCCGACACCCAGAGCGCCATCGAGCATTTCTGGCAAGATGTGGAGCAGCGCCATGAATCCCGGCGCCACGATATTCACCGCCCGATTCTGGTTCCCTGGCAATTGTTCCTGCGCCCTGACGAGCTCAACGCCGCGCTAAAGCAACACCCAAGAGCGCGCCAGATTCATAATGATTCAAGCGGCGCAGACCAGGCCATCCACTTTGACGTGGCGCCTATGCCTGCGCTCACCGCCGATGTGCGTGCCAACAATCCATTGGCCTTGCTGCATACCTTTTCCGACGCCCATCCTGATACGCATATTCTGATTTGTGCGGAAACCGCCGGGCGCCGGGAAGCCCTGCTGGAGTTGATGCAGAAGATTCAGATCCAGCCGGCCATGAAAGACAACTGGCCCGACTTCATTGCCAACTCGGCACGCTGGAACCTGACCCGGGGGGAGCTGGATGCGGGCTTCTACGCTCCGGAACACGCCTTACTCGTGGTCACCGAAAATGACCTGTATGGCGAGCGGGTACTGCAGCGCAGGCGCCGTAAATCCAGCAGCGACGATGGCGCCGCCGAGCAAGCGTTCCGTTCCTTAGGCGAAATGACCGTGGGCTCCCCGGTGGTGCATCTGGAGCACGGCGTGGGGCGTTATCTGGGCCTCACTCATATGGAAGTGCACCGCCAGCAACACGAATTTCTGCTGCTGGAATACGCCGGCGGCGACAAACTCTATGTCCCCGTTTCCTCGTTGCATCTGATTAGCCGGTACGGTGGCGGCGACACCGCTCCCTTGAATCGTTTAGGCACTGAGCAATGGACCAAGGCTCGCCAGAAAGCGGCCGAAAAGATCCACGATGTAGCCGCCGAGCTGCTCAACACCTACGCTCGGCGCGAGGCCAGAGAAGGCCGCCAGTTCGAACTGGACCTGAACGACTATGACCGTTTCAGTGCCAGCTTTCCCTTCGAGGAAACCCCGGACCAACAGGCGGCTATTGCCTCGGTGGTTGCCGACATGCAATCGAGCCAGCCCATGGATAGGCTGGTGTGTGGTGACGTGGGCTTCGGCAAAACCGAAGTCGCCATGCGTGCTGCCTTCGTGGCGGTGGAAAACCAGACCCAGGTGGCCGTGCTGGTGCCCACTACCCTGCTCGCGCAGCAACATTACGAGTCATTCACCGATCGCTTTGCCGACTGGCCGGTCAATATCGAAGTACTGTCCCGTTTCCGCAGCGCCAAGGAAAAGACCCAGGTGTTGCAGCGACTCAAGGAAGGCAAGGTGGATATTCTGGTGGGCACCCACCAGCTCCTGCAAGAAACCGTATCGTTCGATAATCTGGGGCTGATTATAGTCGATGAAGAGCACCGCTTCGGGGTACGCCACAAGGAGCGCCTCAAGCAAATGCGGGCCGAGTGCGACATCCTCACCCTCACCGCCACGCCAATTCCGCGGACCCTGAATATGGCCATGAGCGGCATGCGCGACATCTCCATCATCGCCACCCCGCCGCAGAAACGCCTGTCGGTGAAGACCTTCGTACAGCAGCACAACGATACCGTCATCAAGGAGGCCTTGCTGCGTGAATTGTTGCGCGGCGGCCAAGTGTATTACCTGCACAACGACATCGACACCATGGAGAAAACCGCAGCGGACATCCGCAAGCTGGTGCCGGATGCCCGCGTCGGTGTTGCTCATGGGCAAATGCGCGAGCGGGAACTGGAAGCGGTGATGAGCGATTTTTACCACCGCCGCTTCAATGTGCTGGTGAGCACCACTATCATCGAAACGGGTATCGATGTGCCCAGCGCCAATACCATCATCATCGACCGGGCCGACAAGCTCGGCCTGGCCCAGCTTCACCAGCTTCGTGGCCGGGTGGGTCGCAGCCACCACCAGGCCTACGCCTATCTGATTACTCCCAGCCCGAAAGTGATGACCAAGGACGCTGTCAAACGCCTGGAAGCCATCGAACAAGCCACCGACCTGGGGGCTGGCTTCATGCTCGCCAGCCAGGACATGGAAATCCGTGGTGCCGGTGAGCTACTCGGCGAAGAGCAGCACGGCAACATCGAGACCATCGGTTTCAGCCTCTATATGGAAATGCTGGAGCAAGCGGTGGAAGCACTGAAACGCGGCGAGCAACCGGATGTGGAAAAACCCCTCAGCGGCGGCCCGGAACTGAACCTGCGTATTCCCGCCCTGATCCCGGAAGACTACCTGCCCGATGTGTTCGGCCGGCTAACCCTCTACAAGCGTATTGCTGGGTGTAAAACCCGTGGCGGCCTGAAAGAGCTACAAGTGGAAATGATCGACCGCTTCGGCCTGCTGCCCGAACCGGTGAAAAATCTGTTTGCTGTCACAGAACTACGCCAGCAGGCCGATCGACTGGGCATTATTCGCCTGGACGCCCACGCCACCGGCGGCAAGCTGGAGTTTGGCGAGCGCACCCCTGTGGACCCGCTCACCATCGTCAAACTGGTCCAGTCCGGCCCCAACCGCTTCAAACTGGAAGGTGCCAACGCCCTGCGTTTTGTGGAAGACAGCGAAACCCCGGAAGAACGTATTCAGGTAGTACAGGAACTGCTTAAACGCCTGGCGGCCCAAAGCATTAAGGCTGACGCCCCGGCTTGAATACCGGTTATACCCTTTTGATGTCAGCCGTTAGTGGCGCACCAAGGCGAGGCTCACCTCACCTTTATCATAAAAACTGTGCCGATCAACCAATGCCCCGTGAGCAAACCGGAGGGCATAAGGTATAGTCGGCACCGAAATGAAAGCCTGATCGACAGGTGGAAAAAAGGAGTGGTCGATGCATCGTGCATTACTGTTAGTGGTTCTGGCTCTGATGGGTAACTCAGCCATCGCACAAAGCTGGTACAAGGTAGAAGTACTGGTGTTTGCCCATAGCAACGCCAGCAGTGAAGAACGATGGGCCGCCGGCCTGCAGCCCCATTATGCATCCAGGGCTGTGCCCATTGGTCACCCGCAAGCCAGTGACTTTGCTGATCCAGATGCGGTGGCCCGTGGCGCATGGCAACCCCTCTCTCAAGACGATGAAGTCCTTCGCTACATGCTAGAACGCATGGAAGGCACCGGCGACTACCGCGAGTTGTACCATGCGGCCTGGCAGCAACCCATCGGCAGTAAAGCCGAGACGTTGCCGGTCTATGTCCGTGGCGGGCAGGCGCTACCCACAGAAGAAGGGGATATACCAGAACTGGAAGGCACGCTGCAGTTCAGTAAATCGCGCTACCTCCATGTGACACCCCAAATCTGGTTCAACACGGAAAGTAACGGCGAGCGCTTCTACGTCGACATCGACGAAAAGCGCCGTCTGGCCGGTCATCAAGTCTACTATTTCGATCATGCCCTGTTTGGCATGCTGATACGGGTTACACGAGCGTAATCAAAAATGAGATTCCACAGACACACTCATTGTTCAGTCTTGGCCGCTCACTGACTACTAAGGTAACGCACACCTGTAAGCCGTTCGGACTCTTCCCATAATCGTTGTGCGACTGCTTCATTATCGGTAATTTTGCGAGCAAACGCCGGGGCGGGATAACCGCGCAGCTCAAGAATTTTCCCATCAGGCCCGTAATAGCCTCCGGACACCACTGCATCGCTGGTGGCGGCCATCACCCCCGGCAAACAACCCATTTCTGCCGGCTGGGCCATAAACTTGTTGAACAAGCCGCCGCCGGGAATAGTGTCCTGCAGATGGGTAGCCGAATAGCCAGGATGGGCTGCCATAACCTGAATATTTGAGCCGCGTTTGCGCAAACGACGGTGTAGATCTTTGGCAAAAATCAAGTTGGCCAGCTTGCTCTGGCAATAAAAAGGCCAGCGAGAATAACGTTTCTCTGCATTGAGGTTCCCCCACATCAGCTTTCCGCTACGGTGCGCCAGGCTGGAGATCTGTACGATGCGCGGCGCTGGCGCCGCTTCAAGCAGCTCCAGTAAAGGACCAGTCAACGCAAAGTGGCCAAGATGGTTAGTGCCAAACTGTATTTCAAAACCGTCCTTAGTGCGTTGCAAAGGCGGCGCCATCAAGCCTGCATTGTTGAGCAACACATCCAGTTTGCTAACACGCTGTTTCAGCGCCACCGCAAACGCCTTTATGGATTCAAGGTCAGCTAAATCCAGCGGCATAATTATTAGCATGGCGTTCGGCGTCAGCGTCTTAACCTGTTCCGCCGCGGCTTCAGCTTTCGCTGTGTTGCGGCATGCCATAATCACTTCCGCGCCGTTAGCAACAAACAGCTTCACCGCTTCCAGGCCAATACCGCTATTGGCACCAGTGACCAGAATCGTTTTATCAGATAGATCGGGAATGTGCGTCGGGCGCCAATGGGACTGGGTCATGGTAGCTCCTTGAATGTTAACCGTGGCTGACATTGTTTTCCGCAAGCAGCTCCACAGCACGTTCATGTTGAGCCAATTGCCACTCACACCGTTATCCAAAGGATATTTCACAACAACCTCCGGCCATTGCTAAAATGGCGCCCCCTACCCCAGAGAGTCTCCCATGGCGCGTGTCCAGCTCGAGTTACCCGAACAGTTCCTTTACACCCATACCATCAACGTGCGCATGACCGACCTCAACACCGGTAAACACGTGGGCAATGACCAAATGATTTCCTTGCTCTCGGAAGCCCGTTACCGGTTTTTCTGTGACATTGATTACAGCCAGGAGCACATTGTGGTCACCGACTTGGTAGCCAACTATCGATCGGAAAGCTTTGCCCGAGACGATCTGCAGTTCGAGGTGGGCCTAATGGATTTCAACAAGTATGGCGCCGATCTGATTTTCCGGGTCACCAAGCAACCCAGCGGGCAGCTAGTGGTGTTGGCTAAACAGGGCTTCGTATTTTTTGATCACACCACCCACGGTGTGATGCCGATGCCGGAGAGCTTCAAGGCAAAGTTTTCTGGCATTACCTGAAGCGCCCGGCAAGCCAGCAACGCCGGTTTAACGCCGCTTACAATGCCATCCCTGTGCACCAGCCACTGGCCCAAGCCCACTGGAAATTGAAGCCCCCCAGTTGCCCGGTCACATCCAGTACTTCGCCGATAAAATGCAAACCGGGCATCTCCTTGACCGCAAAACTTTTCGACGAGATGGCGGCTGTATTCACTCCGCCAAGGGTTACTTCTGCAGTGCGGTAGCCTTCGGTACCTGAGGGTTTGAATGACCAGCCTTTCAGCGTTGCTGCTATTGTAGCCAGGCGTTCATTGCTGAACTGCTGCAGGTTGCCTTGCCAACCGAACTGCTCCGCCAGCGCTGCTGCCAGTCGCTGTGAAAAATACTGCCGTAACCAGCGCTCCAGCCCACGATTGGGATGCGCGCGCCGCTCTTCGACCAGTTGCGCAAAGGGATCAGCAACCTGGGGTAACCAATCCACGGTCACCGGCTGGCCGGGCGTCCAAAAACTCGACACTTGCAACATGGCAGGCCCCGACAGCCCCCGGTGGGTGATCAACATGGGCTCGGCAAAAGCCGCCTCTGCCGCTTGCGCCACCACCTCGGTGCTGATGCCAGACAAACCCGCCAGCCAAGCCTTGTCATCGGGTTGCAGGGTGAACGGCACCAGCCCGGCCCGGGTGGGCAATACGGTAAGCCCGAACTGCTCCGCCAGCTGATAACCAAAGCCGCTGGCCCCCATGGTCGGAATCGACAAACCACCGCAGGCCACTACCAACTTCGCACACTCGACCGCACCAGCGCTGGTGGTCAGGCCAAAGCCGCTGGCCGTCTGCCTGACTTTCCGGATAGCAGTATTGAGGCGAATCTCAGCTCCCGCCCACTCGCACTCGGTGAGCAGCACGCCAAGGATTTCCTTTGCTGATTCGGCGCAAAAAAGCTGCCCAGGGGCTTTTTCCACGTGCTCAATACCGTGGCGCTCGATCAATTCCACGAAATGCCAGGGGCTGTAGCGTTTAAGAGCAGATTTGCAAAAATGCGGATTCGCGGAGACGAAATGCTCCGGTGCGGTATTCAGGTTGGTGAAATTACAACGGCCGCCGCCGGACATGAGGATCTTCTTGCCAGCCTTATTGGCATGGTCCAGCACCAGCACCCGGTGGCCCTGATACGCTGCCGTGGCGGCGCACATCAGCCCGGCTGCACCGGCCCCGATAACCACCACATCGACCTTGGTTGTTGCTTTCTTATCTGCCCCTGTTGTGCCTGACATGAAACCACCAGCGAGAATCCGGCCGGCAAGGATAACGGGGATGCCCGTAGGGTTCCATCCTCCCTCTGCAGGCCAGCTGCCTAACGCGTTAGCCGCGCCTCAAAGACCAATGACGCTCTGGCGTGCCGGTTCACCATTTCAGGCCCCCCTGCCGGCCCGCAAGTCAGGTGTCCGCCCACAACAGGCTGCCACCCTGGAGTTAATCAGGCGAAGCAGGAGTTTACTTCTTCATTCGTGATCGTGATTAACCAGATAAAAACAAGAGATCCGCGGTTACTGAATAACCGAGATTTCAGCGGTGGTGGCGTAGTTTTCGCTGGAAGCCTTGATCGCAGCAGCACCGTTGGCCACCTGAACGTCGTTGCGATAGCGACCGCTGCTCATTATCTGTGCCCCCGGCACCACTCGTGTGCCTTGCGGCGCATCATTCTGCACCAAGGGAAGCGGCTCCTGCTGATCACTGCTACTAACGTCATCTTCCTCAAAGAAACAGCCCACCAGCAAGGTGGCGCTGCAAAGCATCACTACAACATATTTCATGGTATTCCCCCAAAAACTCCATCCGCAGACGGAAAATTGCTCATTAATGAGCTTATGCTGCAGTTATACCCTGCTCGCCACTGGCAGTACAGAGCACGACCGGCCGTACACCCAACCTGACGTCGCGTTGCGTTGCGTTCTGCCAAAGTACGTTGCTCTATGGCTGGTTACTGGCCAAGCTCCTGTTCGGTGAAGGTATCCGCAAACAGGGGCGAACTGAGGTAACGTTCGCCGGAATCCGGCAGCACCACCACAATAGTCTTGCCGGCAAACTCGGGCTGCTGGCTAAGGCGGTCCGCCACGCACATGGCCGCGCCACAGGAGATACCCGCCAGAATACCTTCTTCTTGCATCAACTTGTGCGCCCACGCCATGGCCTCTTCATTGCTGACCTGTTCAGCCCGGTCCACAACAGACATATCCAGGTTCTTCGGCACGAAACCGGCACCAATCCCTTGAATTTTGTGGGGCCCATGGGTCGGCTCTTCGCCTTTCAAGGCAGCGGAGATCATCGTGGAAGAATCCGGCTCCACCGCAACGGCGGTGATGGCTTTACCCTGAGTATTCTTGAAGTAGCGGGCGACGCCGGTGATCGTGCCGCCGGTGCCCACCCCGCTTACCAGCACATCGACATCCCCTCCGGTGGCTTCCCAGATTTCCGGGCCGGTGGTTTTTTCATGAATGGCCGGGTTCGCCGGATTATCGAACTGCTGCAGCATTAAGTGGGTATCCGGGTTTGCCTGCACCAGCTCTTCCGCCTTGGCGATGGCACCGGGCATGCCTTGCGGGCCCGGGGTAAGTACCAGTTTGGCTCCCAGCGCCTTGAGGATCTTGCGGCGCTCCAGGCTCATGGAGTCCGGCATGGTGAGCACCAGGTCATAACCGCGGGCGGCCGCCACATAGGCCAGCGCAATGCCGGTATTACCGCTGGTGGGTTCTACCAGGGTCATGCCCGGTTTGAGCTTACCGCTCTTTTCCGCATCCTGAACCATGGATGCCCCGATGCGGCACTTAACGCTGCCGGCCGGGTTACGGGATTCGATCTTGGCGAGAATATTACCCTGGCTGATACGATTGATTTTCACCAGAGGGGTGTTGCCGATGGTCTCGCTATTGTCTTGGTAGATGCCGGTCATATTGATCTCCTCCATTCTCTGCGCATGTATCGCGCAATGCCTTACTGCGGTTTGTCCTGCTTTTTCAGGCGTCGATTCCAACGCTGGCGCGCATACAGGCGTAAATCGGCCACGTTATCGGTTTCATCCATGATTTCACGGCCCAGGATGCTTTCCAAAATATCTTCCAGGGTGATCAGGCCCACCCAAGTGCCATGGTCATCATAAACCACCGCCATATGCTGACGTTGGGTCAACATGGCACTAAACAAGTCCTGAATACTCAAGGTGGTGTGCACCATTGAGACCTCTCGGGCCAGTACCTGCATGGTCTTTTCCATGTCACTGTCCAGCAGGTCGGACTTGTGGATATAGCCTTTGGCTTCACCGCTGTCACTCATCACCGGGTAACGTGAGAAGGGCTGCCCCTTCTCACGTTCCCGAAATTCACCCACCGTCATGGCCGGAGACACCGTGCGGCATACCGTGCGTGGTGTCATGATGGCGCCCACACGAATATCGTGCAGACGCAGAATATTATGGATCACTCGGTGTTCGTCATCATCCAGTGCACCCTGATTCTCGCCCATGTCTGCCAGTGCGCGAATTTCTGCGCGCACATCCACATCGTGTTCGTTGCCACCGATTCGACTGGTAATCAGTTTGGACAACCATACGAAGGGCAACAAAGAAACCATGATGACCTTGAGCGTAGGCGGCAGAGCGGGTGCCAGCGAGCGCCAGTATTTAGCGCCAATGGTTTTCGGGATGATTTCGGAAAAGACCAGGATCGCCAGCGTCATGATCCCGGAGGCAGCCCCCAGCCACGCTTCCCCGAACACCACTGCCACTTGGGCGCCTACGCCCGTGGCGCCCACCGTGTGTGCCACGGTGTTCAGGGTGAGGATCGCAGACAGCGGCTTGTCGATATCGTCCTTGAAGTCGCGCAAACTTTTATACAACGCCGGGCGGGAATCACGCAGGCCCGCGATAAAGCTTGGGGTGATGGACAGCAGTGCGGCTTCCAGTATGGAACACACAAAAGAAAAACCAATGGAGATGGTGGCGAAGATAATCAGTAACGTCACCGATGCACGCTCCTTATACCAGTACGCGGCCCAACCGGGCCGCGCAGATCAGGGTTATTAGGGTGTGTAATGCAGCGCAAAGTCCGCCAGCACCTTACGTACATTAGCCATGCCATCGTGTATCACCGCGTCAATTTCCGCCATGGTAATTTCATGGCTGGACTTGCCGGCCGCCGGATTAACCACCAGAGACAGCATGGCGTAAGGCAGGCCTAGCTCCCGGGCCAACACCGCTTCAGGCATGCCGGTCATGCCGACGATATCGCAACCATCACGCTCCATGCGGGCAATTTCTGCCGCCGTTTCCAGCCGCGGGCCTTGGGTAGCGCCGTAGCACCCGCCATCGTTCCAGTGCAGATCAGCCGCGCCAAGCCGCGCTTTCAGGGCATTGCGCAAGGCGATGTCAAACGGCCAACTGAAATCCACATGCACCAACGGGTCGTTGAGATCGTCAAACAGGGTCATTTCCCGACCATAGGTGTAATCGATAATCTGATCGGGCAACACCAGCGCGCCGGTGGCCGCCTGGGCCGTAATGCCCCCCACCGCATTGGCGGCGACAATGGCCGTGGCCCCCGCCGCTTTCAACGCCGCCAGATTGGCGCGGTAGTTCACCTGATGGGGTAACAGCACATGGGGGTCACCGTGGCGGGCTAAAAAAAGAACTGGCTGCCCCTCCAGCGCCCCTTCCAGCACCGGTGCAGAAGGCGCGCCAAAACGGGTTGCAAGGGTATGCGCGTCGATGATGCGCAGGTTGTCCATACGTGTCAGGCCAGTACCACCGATGAATGCCAGCATCAGAGATCGCTCTCTTTTACCGCATAAATACCCGGAGCATTACGCCAGAAGCCCTTGTAATCCATGCCCATACCAAAGAGGTAATAGTCATCCGCTTCAAGAGCGGTGAAATCAGCTTTCAAACCGGGCCGTACTTTTCGATCGTGCTTCTTGTCTACCAATACACAGGTCTTCACAGAGGCCGCGCCTTGAGACTTACACGCTTCGATAATCGACAACAAGGTGGAACCAACGTCGAGGATGTCGTCTACAATTACTACGTGGCGGCCTTGCAAAGTGGCGCTGGGCGTCACAATCCACTCCACTTCACCACCGGTGGTGGCGCCCAAATAACGGCTGGCGTGGAGATAATCCATCTCCAGCGGAAAATCCAACCGCTTGACCAGTTCCGCTGCGAAGATCATCCCCCCGTTCATGATGGTCACGAATACCGGCACCTTGCCGGAGCAGGCTTCGGTGACTTCAAAGGCCAGTTTACCGATGGCTTCCTGTACCTGATCAGAGGAATGCAGTTCGATGGCGTTACGCCGAACTGTCATTAATTCCTGTTGCAGTTCTTCAGCGCTAGACATGCTGGGGCTCCTCCGCGTTGCTGTCTTCCAAGCCCGTTGCCGGGGCATCATCGTTCTGGCCAACCAGGTGCAACGTCCGTGTGGGGAACGCAAATTCGGCACCGTGTTGATGGACAATATTCATGATTTTCATCAGCACATCCTGTTTGATCTCATGATATTGAACCCACTGCGTGGTTTTAGTGAACGTATAAATAAAGAACTCCAGGTGAGAGGCTCCATAGCTATCGAAGTTCACGATCAACGTGCGGTTATCCGTTTCCAGATCTTCATGTTCAACCAGCATGGTGCGAACGTCCGCCACAATGGCGGGCATTTTCTGCCAATCATCATAACGGATGCCGATTTTTTCATTGATCCGGCGGTTGTACATCCGCGACGGGTTTTCCAGCACGATGGAGGTAAACATGGCATTGGGAATATACAGCGGGCGCTGATCAAAGGTGCGGATGCGCGTTAGGCGCCAACCGATATCCTCCACGCTACCTTCGATGGAACGATCCGGTGAACGCACCCAATCCCCCACACGGAATGGTTTATCCAGGTAGACCATCATGCCGCCGAAGAAGTTGGCCAACAGATCCTTGGCAGCAAAGGCTACCGCCATGCCGCCAATACCGCCAAAGGCCAGCACACCGGAAATGCTGTAGCCCAACGTCTGCAAAATAATCAGCAGGGAGGTAATAATAACCGACACCCGCAGTAACTTGGCCACCGCCGCTGCCGTGGATTGGTCCATGGGTTTACGCATGCGTCCCGGATCAATCAAATTCTTTTCCGTGTAGGAAATAAACCGGCTCAAGAACATGGCAATAATGATGATAAACGCAATGCGGCGAACCTGCGGCACCATTTCAAACAGTACATTGTCTTCCTGTGAAACCGCCTGCAACAATTCCATGGACACGGACAACCCGATGACCCAGAACACCAGACGTACGGGAATACGCACAGCTTCCAGCAAAGCGTCATCCCATAGGGTTTCAGTTTTACCAATTAACCGCTCAGCCACGTCGATGCTGCGCATCAAAATAAAATTGATGGAGACAGTGCACAGCACAATGATAAACAGCTGAGTCAGCCAGATATCCATTGGCGTCTCGACTGTTGGCCACTGCAGCAGTTGATTCCAATCCCAGTTCATTAATGTTGTCCTTCGCGTTTACGGTTCAATTCAGTGTTCACGTAATGCTGCAGCCAAATCAGCGGCCACCGCCCTGCGCTGTGCGTCCATAGGCAGACGCGGGCGGGCACGCAGCCCCGCCGCCGGCACCTGCCCTGAAAAGTTCTGTGTGCCCAGAAAATCCAGAACTTGCTCCGCCCCTGCACGGCAATTACAGGCCAATACCATGTCGCAGCCCGCCTCCAACGCTGCTTGCGCGCGCTGGGGGTATCCGCCCACACCGTGGGCTCCAGCCATGGACAGATCATCGGAGAAAATCACACCACGGAAGCCCAGTCGCTCACGCAGCTGCGTTTGCAACCAATAACGGGAGAAACCGGCAGTCTGTTGTTCCACGGCGCTATAGATCACATGGGCCGGCATGATGCCGTCCAGTTTTGGCGCCAAGGCCATGAAAGGGCGCATGTCCGCCGCCTCCAATTCAGACAGAGGGCGTGGATCTATTGGTAATTCCAGATGAGAATCCGCGCCCACATGGCCATGGCCGGGGAAGTGCTTGCCGGTGGCCGCCATGCCAGCGGCGCTCATGCCGTCGATAAAGGCGCCGGCCAGCGCAATCATGGCATCGGCATCGCCATGGAAGCTGCGATCACCGATCACCGAGCTGTTGCCGTAATCCAGATCCAACACCGGCGCAAAGCTGATATCGATATCCAGTTCGGTTAGCTCCGAGGCCATCAGCTCTCCTAGCAAAGCCGCTTCCCCCACGGCTTGGGCCGGTGCCTGATCATAACGCTGCCCCAGGGCCGCCATAGGCGGCAAACGCACAAAGCCGTCGCGAAAGCGCTGTACGCGCCCGCCTTCCTGGTCCACGGCAATCAGCATCTCCGGGCGCACAGCACGCACCTGCTGCACCAGTTCCGCCAGTTGTTGGCGATCCGCATAATTGCGGGTAAATAGAATCAAACCACCGGCACCGGGGTGTGCCAGCATGTCTTTTTCTGTGTCACTGACCTGGAGCCCTTCCAGATCGAGCATTAATAACGGGGAGGCGGATGCAGACATGGCAACCTTACAAACAGAGGACATTAATCGGTAATCGTCACCCGGGTGCCTACCGGCACTTGGTCAAACAGACGAATCACCGCATCGTTTCGCATCCGGATACAGCCGTGGGAGGCCGGTGTGCCCATGGGCTCACCGTCCGGTGCGCCGTGAATATAAATAAAGCGTCGGAAACTATCCACGTCGCCGCCCAAATTCCTGCCCGGTTCCAAGCCGCCAAGCCAGAGAATGCGACTCAGCACCCAATCACGTTCGGGAAACCGGGCTCCCAGCTGGGCATTAAACACTTCACCGGAAAACTTGCGCCCCATTAGCACCGCTCCAGGCGGCAGGCCCGCACCAAAACGCGCCCGCACCACATGGATGCCACGGGGTGTAGCACCACTGCCCATGGCTTCACCGGCACCGTTGGCAGCGCTAGATATGGTAAACCGATCGGTGGTTTGTCCGCCGCGCAGCGCCAGCCATTGTTCAGACAAGTTGATAATCAATTCCATGGGGATAGTTTCAGGTTGGAGGTTTAAAGTTGCAACGCGAACGCTAGCGGGGGGCCACGATCAGGATGATCCGCGAGGGCACCACCGCCGGTCTTTATTATCCGCCTTGACTGTCACCGTGTAACAAGCCCGACACATCTGCTTGGATGCCCCCCACCAAAAACGGCAAAAGCCGCCGGGTGATATCCGCGGTACTGGCATCCATATTGAAATCGGCCTTGCTGATACTCTGCAACGATTGCATGCCGGACAAGGTAAAAATTACTGCGCCGAGGCTGAACTGCACCCGCCAGAACAGCTCCATGGGCGGCACACCCGGTACCGCCTGTTGCAGATGATGCTGTAGACGGGCAAAGACCGCACCGTAGTGTACATGGAGATATTCACGCAGATGACCCTGGGGCTGGCTGTAGGCTTGCCCGGAAAGGCGAAAGAAAATAGCCGCCCGCTGGGGATCATCCGGGTGCGTACCCATCGCCAGGCGGAACACAATACCCAGCACGTTCTCGAGGGTATCGGGAATGCCGGAGGTTTCCATTTCGACGAGTTTGGCATCCAGCGCCAAGCTGAACGGCGTCAGAAACCGTTCAAACACGGCCTGAATTAACGCTTCCTTGGACCCGAAATGGTAATTCACTGCAGCGAGGTTAACCCCGGCTTTGCTGGTAATGGCACGCAAACTGGTTTCCGCGAAGCCCTTTTGGGCGAACAAGACTTCCGCAGTATCAAGAATTCGGCCTACTGTGCCCGCCTGTGCCATACCCAGCCCTGTGCGTTCGAAACATACGTTTCAAACATACGTTTGCCTGACAGGAGGGTCAAGAAAGAAAGCCCTAGGCCCAACCTAAAGCTCAACGTTTACCACCTCTGGAAACGCCGATGTTATCGCCACATTCTCGGCGCCGAGCATCCTGCTAAAAATAATACACCAGCTCCGCTTGGATAAAGTCTGAGCGGCTGATCGGTGACAGACCCGGATTGCTATTCACGTTACGCAGCGCATCCCGGTACAGCTGCGTGGCACTTTGTGGCTTCTCGGTATCGGTATAAAAACGGGCTTCCAAACTTACTTTCAGACTGTTGCCGATACGCCGGCTGGATTCCACGCTAAAGGCTTTTTCCTCCTCTTCAGTATCATAGATAACCCCGGCAAGGATCTCGGTGGAGGCCACGTCGTTGAACGTAAAGCGGGTTCCCAACAGCAGATCACTCGCCATGGGCGAAGCCAAAATATCGTCGCGGTCTTCCCAGATATATTCCACGATCCAGCCCAAATCCGCAGACGTATCAAACAAACCCACTTGGGTATATTCAAAACCGCCATCCACGGCACTGAAACGCTCGCCCTGACCGGATCGACTTATCGCTTCCAGTTTCCACAGCCAGCCGCTGTTCAGGTATTGGAGCTCCAGCCCAGTCTGGTCGATGATGTTATACAACGGCGTAAATTCCGGGTTACTGCCCGCCGGCAACTGCCCGGTGGCGATCAGGGCCGACAGCTCCGCCATGGTGAGCGCGTCAGGCACCAGCAACGGCTCCCGACTGGTGCCGGAAAAATGCGACAGCGCCAGCTCCAGCCCATTGTCGAAGTACTGCTGGTAGCGAATGGCAAAGTCGACCCGCTGGTTTTCCTGTGAGGATTCGTAGTGGGCATTGTCGGATATCGGCAAGGGTGTACGCGGTCGACCGTCTTCGCCCGCATAAGTACGCTCACGAAAGCCCGGCAGAATGAACACATCGACAATCCCCCAGTTACGAACAGTGGACAGGTTAATCATGGGTTGGCCGAGCTTTTCCTCGCCGTCCACCTGGTCCACCAGATCAGTCTGGTTGATAACATCCACCAAGTGCCGGCCCTCAGTTACGCCCCAAAACACCTTGCGAATGCCCACACGGGATTCCCAGCCGCTGCCCACATGAATCCAAGACAGTTCGCGAATGTCCCAATGGGTCCGCTCCGTATCGTGCTCATCCACTCGGGCATAGGGGATAAACGTGAACAAGTCATCACGATTGTTCCATTCATGGAGGATTTCCGGCTTTAGATACGCGGAACCATTGGTGGAATAATCCGACTCTGGATAAGGCGATTCCTGGGTAAAATAACGCCCTTCCAGCCCCACTTCACCGCGAAATTCCCACGCAAAGGAAGCCAATGGCATCGTCAACAGCGAAGCCATAACCAAACCGTTTTTCATGGTACTAACGCGCGGGATCAACGTGCGCGTTTCAGGCTATTTTTGTTGAAATCCGCACCGTCCAGCCCGGTATCGTAGCGGTAGTTACTCCAGAACAGGTCGGTGGATTTCCCGGTCTGGTGGTTGACCATGGACATCTTCCCAGGCTGCCAATACTTGTCTTGGTACTGGGAAAAATCACTGGCTTTCAGTGTCTTGAGCAGGCTTTCCTTGCGGTCGTAATAATCCACTTTCCAGGTACGGTATTCCTGCTGGTCAATCCAGGAAACCTGGCGGATATAACCGGAGTCCTCATCCTGCGGGTAACGGGCTACCACAAAGCAGGTCAGCTCGCCGCAGGGCTCATCGCGCAGGTATTCGTAGGTGTATTTCTCCACTTCCTGGCCGCGCATGTCTTCAAAACTGAACTCACTGCCCATGAAAGGTCCGGATTTATTCCGCGAGGCGATGGTCTTTACCCGGCGGAGGGCGGGTAGATACAGCCACTGGTCGTCGTCACGGGTTTTGTAGCTGAACGTGAGCATGGCCGTACCGCGCACATCACGGGGGGTATCGAAAATGGTCAAGCTCTTGTCGCCCTCCCCCTCGCCGGTGCCTTCCAGCGTCTTCACTCGCAGCTCCCGCTCAGAGGTCTGGCCGCTCTTACTGATCAGCACCATTTTCATGTCCGCCTGGAAGTCACCGAAACCCTCGCCACGGTTATCCGCCTCCCGGGCGATTTGCAGCCCTTTTTCTTCCGGGCTCTGGGCCAACACGGTGGGCGCAGCCAAGCTGATAAACAAAACGGCAGGCAGTAAACGAACGTTCATGAAATTCCTCACGGTACACATGTCTGGGGCGGTGCCGGCAAAGCAAGCAACAGCGTGTTTACCATGATAGCGATTTAAACCCAAACGGCGATGCTCAAAGAGGCCAAAAGATAATTAACTGTTGATAGTGGTCCGCTGAGATTTTCACGAGCTCAAACGCAAGAGGCCGCGCCCCTTCTCTGGGTGCGGCCTCTTGCGTTTGGCACCAGAAACATCGTCGCGATGCACCTAGCGCTCAACTGTCCACGATCAACTATCGACTGACTTTCACCACTCTTCCAGATACCCCATGCAGTGCTCTACCAGCTCTCCCACGCGGGTAACGCTGTCAGCAAGGCGTTGCAGGTCACCGTCGGCCAGAGGGGCATAACGGTCTTCTGCCATCAAGTTAAGGGCATCGCTTTCATTGGGCGGTGTCGGGCGACGGGCCAAGCCTGCCGCGCCCAGTGCGGTTTGCATTTCGCCATCCAGCCAGGCAATCAGGTCACCCCGATCGGCACGGGCACGAGCAAGAATGGCCATTTCCGGCGCCTCCACTCCCGCGTCCCGAAAAGCCTGCTCCAATGCGGCAAGGCTGAACAAGGTATCGGCATCGGCAACCTGAAAGGTCTTTCCAGATTGCCGCGCCAAGCCCACCAACACGGAATAAAGGTGAAAGACTACCGCCCCACGCAACGCCAGCCGCACGGTTGGGGTGGCCTCGACCTGATCGTGGGTCAGTTGTTGCAACAGCGCGCGGGCAAAGTAGAGCCGCTCGCGCAAACCACTAACGGTATTATCTCGAACCATTCTGGACATAAAAACACTCTTAAAACAGCTACCCACTACAAGCGTCGAGCTACAAGGCGCGGAGCACACCCAATGAATTGGCTAGCCGTGCCCGCGCTCATCCTCTCTTTGCTGCGCGTAACCCTTCATCATTCAAGATACGAAAACAGTGGCCACAGGCTATAGCGTGCTTGTTACTTCTTGGCCGGGGCTTTTTTCTTCGTGGCCTTTTTCTTGGCCGCAGCTTTCTTTTTCGCGGGGGCTTTTTTCTTGGTCTGTTCCTCGACCCATTTGCCATCGCGATAGAACGCCATCCAACCAGTGGCCTTACCGTCGATCTCGCTCATCACATACTGCTCTTTGGCCTTGCGGCTATAGCGCAGCACGCCTTTATTGCCGTCCGGGTCCGCAGCAGGCGCTTGGGCCAAATAGGCATGCTTGGGATCCAGCTGCTTGGCCACAGTCTGAATTTCTTCGATTAGTGGCGGACGCGTTTCCCGATTTTTGGGGAACTTGCTGGCGGCCAAAAACAGGCCGGAGGCACCATCACGCAACAGATAATGGTCATCCACCTTCTGGCATTGCAGATGTGGCATGGGGATCGGGTCGGCTCGTGGCGGTGCCGGCTCGCCGCTCTTAAGCAGCTTGCGGGTATTGCCGCACTCATCATTGGTGCATTTGAAGAATTTGCCAAAACGGCCAGTGCGCAACTGCATATCATTGCCACACTTCTCACATTCCAGCACCGGGCCATCATAACCCTTGATACGGAACTCACCCTTCTCGATCACATAGCCGTCGCAGTCCGGGTTGTTACCGCAGATGTGCAACTTGCGCTTCTCGTCGATCAGGTAATTTTCCATGGCGGTGCCACATTTCTGGCAGCGCTTCTTGCTACGTAATTCGTTGGTTTCCGCTTCTTCATCATCATCCGTTTTCACCGCTTCCGCTTCTTCACCGGGCAACAGGTTTAACGTGGCGGTGCAACGCTCTTTCGGCGGCAGAGCA
Organism: Alcanivorax sp.; assembly: GCF_040119285.1. GTDB lineage: Bacteria > Pseudomonadota > Gammaproteobacteria > Pseudomonadales > Alcanivoracaceae > Alcanivorax. Next base: position 197,230 of record NZ_JBEDTY010000029.1, on the reverse strand, counting down.
TAACCAGAACAACCCAGGAACACCCCGGTGGAGCCGGTACGAATCTGCATCGGGCGGCCACAGGTTGGGCACTCAATCTCGGTGTCGGTAGGCAGGTTAGCGCGCATGCCGCCCACTGCCTGCTTGCCGGCGCCTTCACCCTGGGCTGCGTCCAGCTTGCTCACAAAGTCCTTGTAGAACTCGTTGAGCACGTCCTGCCAGTTGCGCTGCCCTTCAGCAACCTCATCCAGGGTTTCTTCCATGCTGGCGGTAAAGCCATAGTCCATCAGGTTGGGGAAGTTCTCGACTAAACGGTCGGTGACGATGTCGCCCATCTTTTCCGCATAGAAACGGCGGTTATCCTGACGTACATAACCACGGTCCTGAATGGTGGAGATAATCGCCGCGTAGGTAGACGGGCGACCAATGCCACGCTTTTCCAGTTCCTTGACCAGGCTTGCTTCGGTAAAGCGCGCCGGCGGTTTGGTGAAATGCTGGTTGGCGTCCACATTATCGATGGCCAGCACATCGCCTTCTTTCACGTCTGGCAGCAAGGTGTCTTCCTGGCCCTTGCGCGAGGCTGGCGGCTGAATGCGAGTCCAGCCATCGAACTTCATGATGCGCCCTTTCGCTTTCAGCTCGTAGCCATTGCCGGTGGCCGTCAGCGTGGAGCTGAGGTATTCCGCCGGGGGCATCTGACAGGCGATAAACTGACGGCGAATCAATTCATAAAGGCGTTGTGCATCGCGTTCCATATCTTTCAGGGAATCGGAGGTACGCCGTACATCAGAAGGACGAATCGCTTCGTGCGCTTCTTGGGCCCCTTCCTTGCTGCTGTAAGACAGCGGCGCGTCGGGAAGATACTTATCACCCAGCTTTTCGCTGATCCATTCCCGGCAGGCTGCCACCGCATCGGAACTCAGGTTGGTGGAGTCGGTACGCATGTAGGTAATGTGGCCGGCTTCGTAAAGCCGTTGCGCCATCATCATGGTCTTTTTCACCCCGAAGCCCAGCCGCGTACTGGCCGCCTGCTGTAGGGTAGAGGTAATAAACGGCGCGGAAGGCTTGGAACGGGTCGGCCGTTGCTCGCGCTGACTGATGGTCAGGCGGCCGGCATTTTCCAGAGCTTGCTTGTGCGCCGCGGCATCGTCGCCGTTGTTAGGGCGGAACGCCACACCGTTATGCTTTGCCACCTGCAAACGCAGGGCTTCGCCATCGCCGCTATGGGTATCGCTGTACAACTCCCAGAATTCTTCCGGGATAAAAGCGCGAATTTCACGCTCACGCTCCACTACCAGCTCCACCGCCACGGACTGAACCCGTCCGGCAGACAATCCGCGAGCGATCTTTTCCCACAGCAGCGGCGAAATCATGAAGCCCACCACCCGGTCCAGGAAGCGACGGGCCTGCTGAGCTTCTACCCGGTGCAAGTCCAGCTTGCCAGGTTCTTCGAAAGCCGCCTGAATGGCTTTCTTGGTAATTTCGTTGAACACCACCCGATCGAAGCGTTCTTCATCGCCACCAATAACTTCCCGCAGGTGCCAGGCAATCGCCTCCCCTTCGCGGTCCAAATCCGTTGCCAGATAGACGCGGTCTGCTTTCGCAGCCAGGCGCTTGAGCTCATCGACCACCTTGTCTTTGCCGGGGAGCACTTCATAGTGGGCGGCCCAGCCATTTTCCGGATCAATCCCCATACGGTTGATCAGCTGCTTCTTGGCCTTCTTCTTTTTATAGGCATCCCGCTCTTCCTTGGGCAAGGAGCGCGTGTAGGCTGCCTCCTTGGCCCGCTCCTGAGGGGTACTTTTTTTAGAGCCACCACTGACCGGCAGGTCCCGCACGTGGCCGACGCTGGACTTCACGATGAAGTCGTCGCCCAGGTAGCGGTTAATGGTTTTTGCCTTGGCAGGCGACTCCACAATTACTAACGATTTTCCCATTCTCAGGTACTCAACATCCGGTCTAAGGCGTGTGATGGGCGCTATTTAGACAGCGCCGGTATAGGCGGGTCAAGCAGGAACTGCCCCCTTGCTCCTTTTTTAGTAGTAGTACAAGCCACCCTGTCAGGGCAACCCTCCTCTGTGAAACAGCCTGCTAGCAACGCTGCACAAGCGCGCTATACTGCAGTGAACCTCAATTTTCAGGGAGAGAACCGTGCTGAGTCCCTATCGCAGAATACTGGTTGCCATCGATGGCAGCGATGAATCACCCCAGGTACTGTCTCGCGCGGCAGGCGTACTGTCGGGCAATGACGGCGAACTGCATTTGATCCATGTGATCGAACCGCTGGCTCTGGCCTACGGCGCGGATGTACCCATGGATGTAACCGACCTGCAAAGCGGGCTGATGAAACAGGCCCAAGAAATGGCAGATAAATACGCCTGCCAATACCACGTGCCGGAAGCCAACGTTTACGTTGACATGGGATCTATCGAAAAAACCATTCTCGACAAGGCAGACAAGATAGGCGCGGATTTGATCGTGGTGGGCAGCCACACTCGAAGCGGCCTGGCACTGCTGCTGGGCTCCACGGCCAGAGGCCTGGTCCCCGGTGCGCACTGCGATGTGCTGGCCGTTAAGGTAGACCAGCACTAGCAACGGCGAAATAGCGCCAGCGCGTATTCCCCGAAGCAGAGCCCTCAGGTCAGCTGCAGTGCCCCGGTGCTGGCCTGGCCTTCTTCATTCCAGCGACACAGTAATTCTGCCAACCCTTGCGCCTGCACTTTCAATGCAGCCAGCTCTTGCGGGCTATTTTTCTCGCCCTGAAACACCGGCAACTTGCGCATGGACTGAACCAGTTCATGGGTCGGCGCTTGCATTCGCTTGACCTCCAAAGTCCAGCGAATGTGATGAACAATCATATGGAAGAAAGCCAGTCGAGTTGTCAGTGAATAGGCGCTGTTATCATCATTGAAATCATTAAAATCCAAGCTTGCCAACACCGCTTCTCGGGCATTGTCCGCCACCTTGATGGTGGCGCTACGCGGAGTGCCCAGCAGCATGGACAAGGTGCCGAACACCTCACCGGGTGACACATAATATAGTGGTGCACCCTGAGGATTCTCCGACAGCACTTCCAGCTGTCCGCGCAACAGAAAGTACAGAGTGAAATCCACGTCGCCGGCCCGAATTATGCTTTCGCCCGAAGCGGCAACCCAAAGACGGGTGGTTTGTTCAAGCCGGCAAAATTCGCTCTGATCATCACGGGCAATTTCATTAAAAAACGGCACGCCGGCTAACAGCTGGCGCCGCCGTTGCTGGCCGAAATCATTATTATTGGCCTGCTCCATCCACTATCCCCCACTGGTCTGATGGCATTACATTCAACTACACCCATGCTAGAGCGACCGCAACAGCAGAGCAACGCCAAGGAGAAAAAGAGAGTTAAAACCTTCGCTCAATGCTGTTCAAATAACACTGTTCATATTATCAGTGATCGTGCTAGCATCCAAGATATCGCACTTCCTGTCAGCCATGACCTACACGCTCAGGCAAGTGACAATACATATGCCTACATGCACCATGCAGGCAACACCGAATATGTGCGCTCGCCCGACCTGTCCACTCCCTAGTGGCCGCGTCTAAGCGCCACACTCTGCAGGAAACAGGGAGAAGGTTATGAGCAGCAAACTTACCGACCGACAGCAACAAGTTCTCGACTGCATCCGTGAATGTCTTAAGGACAACGGCATGGCCCCTACCCGTGCAGAGATTGCCGACATCATGGGGTTCCAATCCAAGAATGCGGCGTCTGATCATCTCCGAGCCCTGGAACGCAAGGGCTATATCAAACTTCACAGTGATCGCTCTCGCGGCATCCAGCTGCTGGATCACGCCTACTGGGGTGAAGAGGAACTGCCCATCGTCGGTAAAGTGGCCGCCGGTATCCCCATTGAAGCCATCGAGAACGTGGAACGCACCGTGCCGGTGCCCCAAGGCCTGTTTAAACAGCGCCCCACCTATCTGCTGAAGGTGCAGGGCGACAGTATGGTGGATGCGGGCATCTTCGACGGCGACCTGATTGCAGTACGCAAATCCAATGTAGCCCGTTCCGGTGAAATCGTTGTCGCGCGCATTGACGAAGAAGTCACGGTGAAGACCTTAAAGTTGAATAAATCCAGCGCCACCCTACTGCCGGCTAACGAAGCTTATGAACCCATTAAGGTGCCCGCTGATCAACTTATTATCGAAGGCATTTTTGTGGGACTAATTCGTGACCCAAACTCTTTTTAAAGCCTGTATCTACCCCGGTATAGGCCTCTGCCTAATTGTATGGAGTGCGTTTGCCATGGCTGAAACCCATCTCCTGGCACCCTGCCCGGATTCCCCTAACTGTATATCCAGCTTAGCTACACAGAGTGACAAACGGGTTGCTCCGTTGCAGGTTGCTGCTGATCGAAAGAACAGCCTGAAAAAGCTGGAAATCCTGCTGAGCAGACTCCCGCGCGTGGAGTATGACGTTGTCGGCCAGTCCCGTATTCAAGCCCGCTTCACGAGCCGGATACTGCGCTTTGTGGACGATGTTACTTTTTATGTTCGCGAGAATGGCGTGGTGGAGGTCCGTTCCGCATCACGGACCGGTTATTGGGATTTAGGTGCAAACCGTCGTCGGGTAGAATCCCTGCGCGAGCAGCTATCTGAGCAGGAAACCGATGACCGCACCTCACAACAGCCCCCCTTCGGAAACGCAGAAAATCGCGTCTGAACAATGGGCCGATATCGGCGTTAACCTCACCGATCGACAATTTCATGACGACCGGGAGGCCGTGATTGAGCGTGCGGCTTGCGCCGGAGTTACTTGGCAGCTAATTACCGGCACCACTATCGACGAGTCCCGCGCCGCCATTGCCTTGGCCGACGAGCACCCAGGGCTTTTCGCCACCGCCGGCCTGCACCCTCACAGCGCTCGTTTTTACTCTCCTGCGCTAGAAGCAGAGCTACGAGATCTACTCGCCCATGAACAGATAAAAGCCGCCGGCGAAATGGGGCTGGATTTCAACCGGGATTTTTCTCCGCGGCCAGAGCAGGAGCGGGCCTTTGAGGCTCAGTTAGCCCTGGCGGCGGAATACAAATTGCCGGTTTTTCTTCACGAGCGTGATGCCCATGAACGCTTTCTGCCTATCCTGAAATCCTTCCGCGATACTCTGCCTGGCGCCGTTGTGCATTGCTTCACCGGTTCCCGTGAGGCTCTGTTCGCCTACCTGGATCTGGATTGTCACATCGGCATTACCGGTTGGGTCTGCGACGAACGACGTGGCAAACCGCTGGCAGAGCTGCTGCCTAACATTGCCGATAACCGCCTGCTTTTGGAAACAGATGCACCCTATCTGCTCCCCCGGGATCTGCCGCAAGCCCCCCCAGAAAAGCGCCGTAACGAGCCTGCACTACTGCCCTGGATTGGCCAGCGCGTCGCACAATTACGCGGCCAGGAGACGCAACAAGTCGCCGCCATGACGTATCAAAATGCGCTAGCGCTGTTTCGCTGAACGGAAAACGCATGCATCACGACAATGCGCAGGATGTTTGTCGGGCTAGCCTGAAAGGCGTAACCCGACATCACAACATCAGCAAAGAAACTGCTGTACGTCGAGCAAGCCAAAGGGCCAGGCCAGCTCCTGCCCCTGGCGCATCAATACCGGGATTCGCTCACCATACTGTTCGATCAAGCTGTCATCTTCAGCGATATCTACCAGCGTAATTTCCAGGTCCGGCCTGACCATGGCCACCAGCTCCCTGGCCTGATCACAAAGGTGGCACCCCAGTGTGGTGTACAGCACCGCCGTCATGCATCCTCCACATGACGAATCGCGTAACAGTAATGAATTTTTTCATTACGACGGAAATCCTCCGGGATGCTCCAGCGAGAGATATCCTCTACCGCGTACCACTTGCTGATGCTTTCATCCATTTGAAAGCGACGGTAGTTACAGGAGAAATACAGCACCCCACCCGGCTCCAAACAACGCATGATTTTGCGAATCAATTCACTGTGATGTTCTTCCACGACAAAGTCACTCCGTGACTTGTTGTTGGAGAAGGTGGGCGGATCACAGAACACCAGATCAAACTGCTCTTTACATTCATCCAGCCAACGCATGGTGTCGGCCCGAGCCAATTCATGCTGATCGGTGGAGAACCCGTTAGCGGCCAGGTTGCAGGCCGCCCAATCCAGATACCGTTTAGAAGAATCCACCGTAACGGTGCGTTTTGCGCCACCCACAGCAGCATGTACCGTGGCAGATCCTGTATAAGCGAAGAGGTTAAGGAAGCGCTTGCCACTGGCCTCTTCTGCGATACGCAAACGCGTGGGCCGGTGATCAAGAAACAGCCCGGTATCCAAATAATCCTGCAAGTTGATCAACAACTGCGATTGGCCTTCACGCACGACCCGGTATTGCCCCTGGGCATCCAGCTTCTGATATTGCTGATTCCCCTTCTGCTTTTCACGGGTGCGCAGGTGCACCTGTTCGCGGTGAACCCCCAATGCCGCACGCACCGCCGTCACCGCCCAGTCGCGGCGCTCTTTCGCTTTTTCCGGATCAATGGTTTTAGGTGCCTTGAACTCCTGCACCAGCACCTGATCCGCATAGATATCCACGGCCACATTGAATTCCGGCAAGTCACGGTCATACAACCGGTAGCACTGAATGTCCTCCCGCTCCAGCCAACGACGCAGGTGCTTGCCATTCTTTCGCAGACGATTCAATAACGGCTGCGCGCCCTCGGGCACCTTGAACGCACTATCATCAGCAACTTTCACCACATTGGCTGGCGTCTGCTTACGGGGTGAATAGAGACGGATAAAGTTATTGAAGGGGCCATTTTTCAACCGCCATTGCTGCTCCAGGTTCATCCCGGAGCGGTCCATGACTTCCGCATCCGCACCCAGCAACAACGCCTGGTAGCCCGGCGCCCGAACCGACAAAATGCGACCCAACGCATAATGCAGCCAGCCCGCTTGTGGCTTTTCTTCCAGGCGCTCACCCCAGGGCGGGTTACCTACCACAATGCCGTTTTCTACAAAGTCTCGACGCCGCAGAGCGCCCAGCTCCCGGCGTTCAAAATGAATAGCGTTGCGTACTCCGGCGCGCTCTGCGTTCTGCAGAGCCAGTTGCAAAGTTCCGGCTTCAGAATCGAATCCTTTCAAGGATACCGCCGGCACCGGACGTTTACCGCTCTCCCCGGCTTCCTTCTGAGCATCCAGCCACAGTTGGCGCCGGCAGCCACGCCAGTGCTGAAAACCATAATGCTGACGCTGGGCGCCGGCGGCCCGGCCTGCCGCTATCAGCGCCGCTTCAATTACCAGGGTGCCACTACCGCAAAACGGATCGAGAAGCGCGCAATGGCGACCTTCCTTGCCCCACCCTACAGCCCATAACATGGCTGCAGCCAAGGTTTCCCGTAGCGGCGCACGACCGCCTGCGAGGCGATATCCACGGCGATGCAAAGGCTCGCCGGCCAGATCCAACCACAGATGTGCCTCATTCAAATCCAGCCGGGCACGAATGCAGCAACTGCCCTTCGGCTCACGGGAGATGGCAAACGGCTCCGGTAACGCATGAATAAACCGTTTGGCACTGATCCGATTATCACCACGCACTTCAGCACCGTGCTCAATATGCAGATGTATTGGCGCATTGTTACCCACCAAAGATAGCCAATCCTGGCTAGCCGCCAACTTTTCCGGTGCAATATCCGGTGTCACACCCAAGGTGGCCAGATGCAGCAGCACCCGCTCGGACAAACGGGACCAAAGGCACACCTTCAGAGCATCCGCCACGCCCCCGGAGAAACTGACATGCGCACGCCCGGTTTCTGTTACGGATATGCCCAGTGAGCCTAGTTCGTCGCTGAGCAGATCTGCCAGACCTGGCATGCAGGTGGCCACAAATTCCATTATCTAATCCTCTAAAATGACTAATTTATGTGCAAAACAAAAAATAAACCATTATTTTTCAATGCATTACATAAACTGTCATCAAACTGTCCTTTATACGCCATATGCTTAAACAGCAGTGGCCATATTGCTACATGGTATTCGACACTACTTTACCGGTTTCCCATACTGAATGTGTCGGCCCCGTTACTTGGCTACAGTCTCAGCCGAGGGGTCATATTTCGATTCCGCTATCGGTGAGAGGGAAAGCGTTTATGAAGCGACAAAAACGTAATAAAGATGACCGCGCTTACAACCGGGGATATAACGCCGGCCTGGATGGAAAATCTCGCGAAGACTGCCCGTTTGGCACTCTCCAGGCCCGCACCAACTGGATGGGAGGATGGCGCGAAGGTCGCACTGACTTTGCTCACGGTATGCTCGGGGTTGCCAGCATTCAAAATCTGAAAAATATCGGTTAACTTCTGACGGTTTCACAACCTGCCGGCGCCTTCAACGCCGACCCACAGGGCCCCACCCGGGCCCTTTTTAATGTCTAGCTTCTCGCTCGCAACTGTACGTTTGAAGCTAATAACTTAGATCCCCTTCCGCCAGGCGCGGGCAATGTCGCCGATTAAACTCGGGCCCTGATAAATCAGGCCGCTGTAGATCTGTACCAAATCAGCACCCTGACGCTGTTTTTCCAGCGCATCGTCCGCACTATTGATGCCGCCAACACCGATAATCGGAATGCGTCCATTGAGCGCATGGCGCATGGATGCCAGTGCCCGGTTAGCGATGGGGGTTAACGGTGCGCCACTGAGGCCACCCTGCTCTCCACCATTGCGCAGGTTCTCCACACCATCACGGGAAAGTGTGGTGTTGCCAACGCAAACGCCGTCGATACCATGCTGCACGAACGCTTCCGCCATGCCCTGCAGCTCTTCTTCACTGTTATCCGGGGCAATTTTGATGACCAGAGGCACACGGCGGCGATGCTTTTGATCAAGGCGTGTCTGAGCTTCACGCAGCGTGTTAAGCAATTCCTCCAGAGCCGCACCATGTTGCAGAGTTCGCAGTCCCGGCGTGTTCGGAGAAGAGACATTCACCACCAGATAGCTGGCATAGGCATGCACTTTCTGCTGGCAGATCAGGTAGTCCCGCACGGCTTCTTCCACCGGGGTGTCCTTGTTCTTGCCAATATTGATGCCTAATACACCCTTATAGCGGCTACGTTTAACCGCACCCACCAGATACTCTACGCCCAGGTTGTTGAAACCCATGCGGTTAATCAGCGCTTGAGCCTCCGGCAGCCGGAACAAACGAGGCTGCGGGTTACCCGATTGCGGCCGCGGCGTTACAGTACCGACCTCGATAAAGCCAAACCCCAGATCCGCCAAGCCATCAATGCAGTCACCATTTTTGTCCAGGCCAGCCGCCAAGCCCACCGGATTAGGGAATTCGATCCCCATCACTTCCTTGGGAACCGCCGGTACCGTACCGGGCCACAGCTTGCCTGCACGTTTGCGCAGCATCGCCAGAGTTAACTCATGGGAATGCTCTTCTGATAGAGAAAACAATAAAGGTCGTGCCAAGGAGTACAGCATGAAAGAGCCCGATCGGTAGTAATCGCCGGCATTATAGCCAAGGGCATCGGTGACTTCGATGTTTTGTGTCGAACAGTAGAAAGGCCGGTAAGCCTATTGAGTATCCAACCTACTTCCATAGCTACAGTGGCTGAGCATGCTTGCCTCTAACAGCCGCAAAGCGGCACAAAAAAACCCGGCAGAGCCGGGCTTGAACATAACCAACGAATCAGCGCGCCAGTTAACTGCGCAGTTTAGCGCGGGCCTGATCCGGCTTAAGCAGGAAGCGAGCCAGAGCCGGCAAGAGCCACAGGGCACCAACCATGTTCCACAGGAACATAAAGGTCAGCAGGATCCCCATGTCTGCTTGGAACTTGATGGAACTGAATACCCAGAAGATTACACCTACTGCGAGAGTAACCCCGGTGAAGGCCACCGCTTTACCGGTTGTTTTCAGGGTTTGCTTGTAGGCCTCCTCCAGATCCATTCCCTGCTTCAGATAGTCGGACAACTTACTGTAGATATAAATACCGTAATCCACACCGATACCTACACCCAGAGCAATTACCGGAAGCGTCGCTACCTTCACCCCGATCCCTAGGTGCGCCATTAACGCCTGGCAAAGAATCGAGGTCAGCCCAAGCGGCACGATGATACAAATTACCGCACGGAAAGAGCGGAAGGCGATCAGGATCAACACCGACACCACCGCATACACCAGTGCCAACATGGGGTACTGGCTGGCTGCAATGGTTTGGTTGGTGGCGGCTTCCACACCCGCATTGCCGGAAGCCAACTTCAATTCCATTACATCCGTGTTATTACGGGTCTCGGAAAAATCAGCCACCGCACGGGTAACACGCTCCAGGGTTTCTGCCTTGTGATCATCCAGGAACACGTAAACCGGCGTCAACGAACAGTCCAGGTTGTATAGGCTATCCGGCATGAAGCTCATGACGTTATTCAGCGCGTACTGATCCCGTGAAATGGTCGCCCACTTCATGGAGCCTTCATTCATGTTGGTAGAGATCCGTTTCGTCGCAGACGCAATCGTCGCCACGTCTTGTACTCCTTCCACATTGAGCAGGTTCCACGTCAAATCATCCACTGCCTGCATGGCCTGATAGGTGTTGCAGGATTCCACCGGCGTCTTGCCCATAACCACCAGAACATCGGCACTGACCGAGTAGTTCGATACCAGAAAGTTCACATCATGGTTATAGCGGTAACGGGGCTTGGGCTCATAGCCACGCGGACATTCCATGTCTTCACATGGGTCCGGCCACAGTTCAGGCGCCCCCTTGTCCAGATCGCCGATTTTCAGATCCTGGCTCATATAGATCCCCACCCCGTAACCGGCCACGGCCACGGCAATGGACAGAGCAGCTAAAGGCGTACGCGTGAAGCGGGCAAACAGGCCGGCCAGCGGATGATCTTTCTTCTCTCCCGCCTGAATTTTTTGAATGGATGCACCACTTACGCCCAGGTAGGACAGCACCAATGGCACGATCACCAGGTTGGAAATAATGATCACGGCCACGCCGATACTGGCTGCCATGGCCAACTCGCGAATCACACCCACATCAATCATGTAGAGCGTGAGGAAACCAATGGCATCCGACACCAATGCCACCATGCCCGGCACACATAATGCCTGGAAAGTGGAACGAGCGGCGTCCAGAGAGCTGCGTCCTTGCGCTGCATAGTTGGCCAAGGTGTTAACAATTTGGACACCGTGAGAAACCGCAATGGCAAAGACCAAGAACGGTACTAGCATGGAGTACGGATCGATGGTGAAACCCAGGCTACTCACAATACCGAGCTGCCAGATTACCGCCACAAAGGAACAAACAGTAACGGTCAGGGCACTGCGCAGGCAGCGAGTATCAATCAGCAGCAGCAGCGCGATCAGCGCCAGGGTAAAGAAGAAGAACATGGCCACTTCTTTCGCCGCTGCCATCACATCACCGGCTTTTTTGGCCAAGCCGACGATGTGAATTCGCACGTTCGGATATTTCTCCTGGTACTGACCGCGAATTTCTTCAAGGCGCGCAGACAGAGCCGGAATATCAATCCCATCATCCCCCAGGGCATCCAGCAAATAAGCATGAACAACACTGGATTGGAAGTTATCAGCGACCAGACGGCCTACTTGGCCGGAGCGCAAAACGTTGGTACGCAGCTGCTCCAGTGAGTCCTGGGAGCCATCGTAACCAGCGGGAATCACCTCACCGCCTTGGAAACCTTGCTCAGTAACTTCATTCCAGCGCACATTGCTGGTCCACAGTGAATGAATCTTGCTGGGATCCACTCCCTCCAATGCGAACACTTCATCGGTGATTTCTTTCAACGCATTGATGTAATCGTCGTTGAAAATATCTTCACCCTGGGTTTCGGCAACAATCACCCGGACATCATTGCCCAGGCTCAAGTCGTCCTGGTGCTCCAGGAAATTCTGTATGTACGGATGATCCAGCGGGATCAACTTGCGAATATCGGTGTTCAGTTGGATCTTGCTGGCCTGAAAAGCCAACAGCACAGTGGCTACGGTAAAGGCCAGTAGAATTAGAGGCCGAACAGCAAATAGCCCACTGGCAATACCTTTAGAAATGCGACCAGACATGCTGTGCCCCTTATTTAACGTCTTCAATCACACGCAACCCACCCTGCCCGGCGACAAGAATGCCGCCCGCATCACGAGGGAGAACCGCGGAGATTGAATCGCGGCCCGGCAGGAACCGCTGGGAAAAGGATTGACCACCATCGCGGCTGGTAAGGATGCCACCAGCATTCGTGACCAACACCACAGTGCCGTTCGCCAGGACCGTGCCATCGTTCACACCACGGGTCAGCTTTGAGGGGATTTTTACCCAGCTGCGACCCCGGTTCGCCGTCAACCACACATTGCCCTGTAAGCCATATGTCAGCGCTTTGTAATCAGAAATCGTGGTTACACCGAACAGGGTACCGCCATAGGGACTGTTCAGCTTTTCCCAACTGATACCTTTATCTGCGGAATGGAACATGACACCTTTTTCACCTACCACGTAACGGTCATTGCCCCCTTTCGCGGCGGCATAGTCGTACAAGTGCCAGCCATCACGGTTGTCCAGGCTGTCCAAGGCTTTATTCCAAGTTTTTCCACCATCACTGGTTTTCAGGAAATAACCATAGCCCCCTACCGCTACTGCACGTCCACGGCTATCGCAAAACACATCCAGCAACGGCGCACCAGACGTGTCCACGGGGGCCATGGCACCACCGTCGCCGCCGTAGAGGTCATCATCTTCATCCCCGTAAGCATTATCGCTGTAGGGATTGCCATAGAGATCATCCATGGAGTAATCGTCCCGTTCTTCTTCAACGGGCTCTGCACCGTCACTCGCCCCCAGAGGGTCACTGTACTGAACGGCCCAGCTTTCTCCGCCATCATTGCTAGCCAGCACCACTGCATCATGGCCTACCGCCCAGCCGTGTCGCGCATCGGCAAAACAAACGGAAGTGAGCAACACTTCAGATGGTGTAGCCGCCTGCTTCCAATGAGCCCCTTGATCATCGGAATAAAGAATCTTGCCTCGGTCACCCACAGCAACGATCCGGTTATCCGCATAGGCAATATCCAGATAGCTGTTTGCCGTAACCAGAGGCCCATTATTAGAAACAAAATCTGCCTGCAAAGGCGCAGACAGCATGGCCGACAGGGCCATTAACACTGTTTTTTTCATTATTTCTTACTCTTCCCAAGGGCCCGTGCTTCACGGCCAAGCAAAAAACAACCGGGGAAGCCATGAGCATCCCGGTCGCCTTGCTTTGCCGGCCTCATTGAACCGGCATTTTTTTATAATTAACGGCCCCGTCGGCGTAGCGCTGCTGGATGGAAATAACGATCGCCGGGTACTGGCTGGCTATAATCCAGGATAGAGGACTCTTCGTTGTCCAAGAACTGCACATGGTAACGCTGGGCGCGCAGATCGTGGAACGTATCCAGTGCAGTCCACTGGCTCGGCACTTCGTAGTAATTCTTGATGTAGGCCAAGCTGACCCGCCACAACTCACCACGGCGGTCGTACTGGTCGATAGCAGCGATTTGCCAAGAGTCTGCATCAATGTAGAAACGACGTTTCGCGTAGATATGTCGCTCACCCTCTTTCAGGTTGGCCTCCACAACCCAGACGCGATGCAGTTCCCAGCGCTGGTAATCCGAATTCACATGACCCTTTTGCAGCAAGGTCTCATATTTCACATCCGGATCATCCAGTTTGTAGTTGTTATACGGGATGAACATTTCCACCGGCTTGTCGCTGACCAGTGTCCAGTTGTACTTGTCCGGTGCACCGTTATACATATCGGTGTCATCCGCAGTACGCAGGCCATCCGCTGCAGCAATCGGGGTATCATAGGCCAGGTTAGGCGCACGACGAACGCGACGCTGGCCAGCGTTATAACCCCAAGCCTGGCGTGGCACTTGTTTCTGGTCCAGCATTTCGTGTACCAATACGGCACCACCGGCCAGACGGGCCGGCGCCTTGGTGAAGGACAGGTAATAGAAGATGATATTGTCCAAACTTTCAAAATTGTACTTCGGGTCATAGTAACGGAAGTACACTTCTTGCTGAGAGGTAATCAGCGAGTAAGCACCGCTACGCTGTACCGCTACTTCCGAAGCACGGCGAACTACGTACAGGCCACGCCAGCGCAGGATATGGTTCCATATCGCCTGCTTGGCTTTTTGCTCATTATTACCATTCAGTATCGGAAACGGGATGCCACCGAAAGCGTTATCCACACCGGTTTCACCCAGCTTCGCCTTGCTGGCGTTGCTCTTGGTGTTGTCGTACACCCATTGTGGCGCTGAGGTGGAACGGCGGCTTGGATAGATGTTCATTTTGAACGTATCCGGATAGGTCTTCAGCATCGCCTGCACGCCGTCCGGCACTTTGTCCGCATACTGGGACACGTTCTGGCTGGTGATGGTGAAAGCGACTTTATCAGACTTGTACGGATCCGGATGATGCTGGCCCGGGCGGGTATAGGTCTTGGGAATATCTTTTCGCTGGATGCCGCCGGTGTAATCAGCAATGCCCAGCCCAGTTGAAATGGCTTTGCCGTTGCCTTTGATCTGTGCACCGAAAGGTGTCAAGGATTTACCCAATTTCGCCGCTTCCTGGCTAGAGACACCAGCTTGCACATTGGCCGCCACACTCAAAGACAGAGCCAGAGCACCGCCCATCGCGGTGAGTTTCTTCAACATAATTGCTCTCCGTTAACAACAGGCCGGCACCCCGGCCTGGAACACATTAGAAAGAGTACTTAACAGAAACGGACGCATTGTTCCGGTCGGCCAGTTTGTTGGAATATTTGGCGCCCCAAAAAGTGGTAGCAGACATGGCCACTTCCAGGTTGTTCAAGTACAGGAAACTCACACCCAAGGTCGCCGCCTTACGGTCTTCCATAAAGTTGCCGCCAATGGGAGAGTTCCCCTCAACGTCATGGGCTAAACGAATGCTGGGGCTCATGGAAACACCAGCGAAAACGTTGCTGTAATCCGCTTTCAACACCGCGCGGTAACCCCAAGATGTGGTATCCATAGCGTAATCGGAAGGATCGTCACCTAGCGCAATAGCTTCTTCGTCGAGAATCATGGCAGTGGAGTTGTAGTTAAGGTCCGGATTTTCCAGATCATCGATATGCTCAACGCCTAGCTCCAATAAACCAACCAAACCATCAGCGCCGAAAGTGGGGCCGAAGTTGAAAATACTCACAAGAGAACCGTTGTAGCTGTCCACTTCATCGTACATGTAGTACATCTGGCCTTCTTTCACCTGCTCACCGGCAGCAAGACAACTACCTCCAACCTCTGCTCTTACACAATGATCTGTCAACCCGCCAATTGTAGGCGCTTGGCCAAAAGCTGCGCCGACAGAGGTCGAGGCGAGCGCAGAAATCAGGTTGTCGCCCCCTTCGTTTATGATTATGCGGTTCGGACGGTAAGCTAGCTCACCCGCTAGTGACATGTTGCCGAAGCTAGTATTGAAACTACCCCCAAACATGTCCTGATCCTCGGTATATACCATCTGGTATTGAGCATCATCAATCATGCCTGGGATGGCATTGGGGTTAGGCGCGCCATCATAGATGTTGGTTAAGCGAGCTCCGACAATTGGCAAACGAGAGTGAGTACGGGTGTAGTACAACGCAAATTCAGTTCCGTTCAAGCCCTCCGCAAAGTAGCGATACGCCAAACCAAACTGGCCACTGTCCTTAGCTTCATCATCACGCATACGATCAACCGTGACTTGAGTGGGCTCATAGGAATAAGGATCATCGGTAGGGTTAGTCAAAAATGCATTGTAGACGGCACCCGCAAAAGGAGCTGTAGCCGGGTTCGCAGCAACTGAAGCAGCGACCAGACGCCCGTCAACAATCACGTTGTCGCCCCCTTTGCCAGGAAAGGCATCGTGAGTGGACCAATAGGTACCTGATGGTGCATCTTCTGAATTCTTCCACTCAAACTGGTAGAAAGCTTCGATAGTAGAGTTGAATGTCAAACCGTATGAAAAGTAAAAGCTGTCGAGAGGAAGCAGCGCTTCTTTGATTTCGGAACCGGGGATTCGTAAGGCGTTGAGGTCAAAATAATTCGCTGTGTTTACGCCATTTTGCATGAACAGCGCCTCACCCCAGTTGATCACCTGCTGACCCAAACGGACATTCAGAGGCCGCTCCCACAAATCAAAATTGCCCCAAACATACGCATCCAGCAGGCGAGCCCGCTGCCCGGCGTAACGTTCAGCATCTTCAGTGAAATCATCGCCGGT
Source organism: Alcanivorax sp. (assembly GCF_040119285.1). Taxonomy (GTDB): domain Bacteria; phylum Pseudomonadota; class Gammaproteobacteria; order Pseudomonadales; family Alcanivoracaceae; genus Alcanivorax. Next base: position 180,977 of record NZ_JBEDTY010000029.1, on the reverse strand, counting down.
ACCGTTGCTAGCGTAATCGGAGTACATCGCTTGACGAAGAAATGGAGATGGAGATGGAGAAGCACCGGCAATCAGCTGACCACCATCGTGGCCGCCATCCATGATTACTTGGTCATACCAAGCCGTACCACGAATGAACATGCCGTATTTCCCTTGCCAGCTCAGGTCTAGTTCAGGGGTTATTTTGTACACAAGGGAGGCCAAGCCGGTGTCGTAGTTGTTATTAGCATCGTTTTTGTTGATCTGCGACCCATAGCCCTTACCCGCCATAACCAGAACGTCTTCAGTGGCTGCCAGCATCGGATCTTGGCCTTCAGTGCGAAACAAAGCACCCACAGACAAGGTGGTATCTAGTCGCCCAGACCAGTCTGGATTTTCGAAATCCAGTTGAACCGCTGACGCGGGAAGGGAAAGCCCGGTGAGGGCAGTGATACTGGCAACAGCCATCGCCAGCCTGGTTTTACGCAGGTGATTATTATTCATGTAGCTCTCCGAATTGCCATGCGCATGGCTTTATTGTTTTTTACCTAGGCAGCAGTCGTTCCCATTGCTCCAGAGCTCATTATTCTTCCTGACACAAACCACCGCCCCAGCTAATGCATAATTCTTACACACCAACAAAAAAAATAAATCCCCTGTGTACTCTATTATTGGCGACTAAACAGTCACCAATATTTTGTTTCCCTTTATCCCGAGAGAAGGTCAGGATGCCAGGATCCGCCCAAGCACCTCAACAACGTTGCCGGAAGCCGTTTTTTTCACCTCAGCAAGACGCTCCGTCAATAAAGCCTTCCGGCCAGGTTCCAACACGGGCAACCGAGCAGCCCCATTGGCCAGGCGGGCCGCAACCTGCGGATTAATGGCATCCAATCGAGACAAGGCCGCCGAAAATAGTTGATACCCGCTCCCATTTTCCGCATGAAACGCCGAAGGGTTCCCGTTTGTGAACGTGCCCACCAGCGCTCGCACCCGATTCGGTGTCTTCCAGTCAAAAGCAGGGTGTTCAAGCAGGCGGCTTACCTGTTCGACGGTGTGAGCCCCTGGCACGGATGCCTGAACGGCAAACCACTGATCCATGACCAACGCCTCATCCTGCCAGCGATCCGCGAATTGTGTCAGTGCCTGATCAGCACCGGGCAAGCCATGGTGCACCAGCGCCCGCAATGCTCCCAGCTCTTCACTCATACACAGTGGCAGCTCAAACAACTCCACCGCTAACCGGCCTGCTTCCGGGTGCTCTCCCGCCGCTAAAAAATCCAACGCCAGATTACGTAACTGCCGCCGCCCCATCGCCCGCCCATCCATACTTAGTTCCGTAGCCAGCAGGTTCTCGGACAGAGACAGCCAGTGCGACTGCAACGCCTTTCCTAACGCTTTCTTCATGGCACTGTGCGCGCGATGAATGGAGGCGGGGTTCAACGGCTTATGGCGGTCTCCCAACGCTACCTCGCCAGGTAATGAAAGCAGCAATGCCGCTTGGGCCGGATCTTCATCACTGCGGGCAATCACTTGCTCCAGCACCGGCACCAGCGCTGCGGCTTCTGCATCCGCCTCATCAGTTTCGGTCACTAACCGATCCAGTGCCGCAAAGTACAGGCGCTGGGCGGCATTCCAACGGCAATAGCCGTCACTGTCGTAGGCCAACAATCGCGCCAATTGATCAACGGAGTAGTCATAATCGAGCACCACTGGCGCTGAGAACCCACGCAGCAGAGAAGGTGTCACCCCGGCAGGCACATTAAACGACACGGTTTGCTCAGCCTGGTCCATGATAACCACCTGCTCCCCCTCAGCCGCACCGTTGCCTCCAGCATCCAATGCACAGGGAGCGCCCTGCTCATCAAGCAACGCCAGACGAATAGGGATAACCAAGGGCTGTTTCTGCTCCTGTCCGGGAGTGGCGGGCGTATGCTGACGGAACCTAAGGTGATACTGCCCGTCCCGGTATTCATCGGTAACCGTCAGTATCGGCGTGCCGGCCTGGCTGTACCAACGTTTAAACTGGCTCAAATCGTAGCCGGAAACGGCTTCCATGCTGGCCACGAAATCATCGCAGGTTACCGCCTTGCCATCATTGATCTCGAAATAATGATCCGTGGCCTTGCGGAAATTCTCTGCCCCCAGCAGGTGATACTGCATACGAACAATTTCTGCGCCTTTTTCATAAATGGTTAGGGTGTAGAAATTGTCAATTTTCTGGTATTTCTCAGGGCGAACAGCATGGGCCATGGGGCCTTGGTCTTCCGGAAATTGATGGTTGACCAGGAAATCCACATCCTCAACGCGTTTCACTGCGGCGGAATGCATGTCCGCCGAGAATTCCTGATCACGAAATACCGTGAAACCTTCCTTGAGGCTCAATTGAAACCAGTCACGGCAGGTCACCCGGTTTCCAGACCAGTTATGAAAGTACTCATGGGCCACCACAGATTCCACCCGTTGGAACCCGGCGTCGGTGGTCGTAGCGGGATGCGCCAGCACACAGGAGGTGTTAAAGATATTAAGGCCCTTATTTTCCATGGCCCCCATATTGAAGTGGCTTACCGCCACAATCATGTAGATATCCAGATCGTATTCGCGACCGTAGGTTTGTTCGTCCCAGCGCATGGCATTTTTCAACGACGCCATGGCATGGTCCAGCTTGTCCAGATCACGATGCTCAGCATAGAGGCGTAAAGCCACCTTACGGCCCGATACAGTGACAAACGTATCTTCCAGGCAGGCTAGATCTCCCGCCACCAAAGCGAACAGATAGCATGGTTTCGGAAAAGGGTCTTCCCAGGTCACCCAGTGACGGGCGCCCTCTTCTCCATGGCTCTTTTCGTCGCCCCAAGCCACCGGGTTACCGTTAGAGAGCAACAGCGGATAACGGGCCTTGTCAGCACGTACCGTGGTCGTAAAGCGGGCCAATACGTCAGGGCGGTCCGGAAAAAAGGTGATGCGCCGAAAGCCTTCCGCCTCACACTGGGTGCAGATCATGCCGTTAGACTGGTACAACCCTTCCAGGGCGGTGTTGTTTTCCGGTTCAATATCCACCACGGATGTTAACGTGCAGGTGGCAGGCAGCCCCTGTACGGTCAATAGGTCGTTCTCATAGCGATAGCGGCTACTATCGAGCACCACATCATCCAGCGCCAGAGTGCGCAAGGTGAGCCCTTCACCATTGAAGGTCATCACCGTGGACTCAGGAGACACAGGGTTTCGGCGCAGGGATAGGCTGCTGGTTACCGTGGTCACACCATCGCGAATATCCACATCTAGTGCGACGCTATCAATCAGATAGGCAGGGGGGCAGTAATCCTGAAGGCGTGTGATAGCGACGGCTGCATAACCAGTTTCCATGAGAACAACTCCTGACAGGAAGAATCAATAAAGACGCAGTTTAACGCGTCCCCATAACGACAACACCCCGCTTCGGCGGGGTGTTGTCGTTATGGGGACGCGGCTAAGGCAAAACCAATCAAGCACAGCGGAAACCAAGCCGTGCTTCTACTGCAGAGTATCTGGGCCACGCAGAATTACCGGTTGCTCTTCGGGTTTTTCCTCACCGCTTTTGCAAGCCTGCTGCATATAGCCGCTGCGCTGCTCCTCGGGCAAGTTTCGGGTTTCCCAGGCGATGACGGCCTGCAGGCACAACTCTTTTTGCTCACGACTCAAAACCCGGCCATCCGCCCATTTACCGGTCTCCACCGCACGACGCATGTTGTCGCACGCCTCCTGGGACATGGAGGTGATCAGGTCTTCAAAACTTTGGTAATTCATGGTTTAACTCTTTAAAAGGCCGCAGCACGGCGACGCGCTTCATGGAACACGAACAAACAACCGCCCCTCAATTGCTGTCACCGGGCCGGGAGCTCCAGCCCAGCTTGGAGCGACAGGCCTGATAGAAATCGTGCCCCGGGGGATGAATTAAATGTAGCCGATGCGGCTTTTTGCGAATCGCAATCACATCGTCCACCTGCAAACGAATCCCCTCCGTGCCATCACAGCTGACCAGCGGACGCACTTTTTCTGTGGTGATATGGATTTTGATTTCACTATCCCCCGCCACCACCAGCGGGCGGCTGGTCAGGGTATGGGGGTTCAGGGGGACCAGCACCATGGCGTCCAGCTTCGGATGCATGATTGGCCCACCGCCGGACAGCGCATAAGCGGTGGAGCCGGTGGGCGTAGAAATAATCAGGCCATCGGAGCGTTGCCCATAGACAAAATGCCCGTCGATCATCAACTCAAAATCGATCATGTGCACACTGTCACCGGATAACAGCACGATATCGTTGAGGGCGCTACCCTCCCCGACTACGGTCTTGCCTCTGCGCACTTCCAGATCCAGCAGGAAGCGCTTTTCCGTGCTGTACTCTCCATTCAGTACTTGGCCAACCCGCGATTCAATTTCGGAAGGCAGAATATCGGTGAGAAAGCCAAGATGGCCGCGATTCACGCCCAAGACCGGCACCTTATAGCGAGCCAAAGTGCGCGCGGCGCCAAGCAGGCTACCGTCCCCTCCCACCACAATCACCAGATCGCATGCCTCACCCATTTGCGAAGCACTGGCGGCCTGCAGGCCCATTTCCGGAAGACTGGAGATGATCTGTTTATCCAGGATAACAGTGCAATCACGGCCATGCAGAAAATGGATTAGCTGACGCAATGAATAGAGCGCCTGCTCACTTTCAGACCGTGCGATCAAACCGATGTTGCGAAATTTCTCTTGCGCCACGAGGGGTCTCATTCAGGTAATGCTGCGTAGGTGATGCGAAGCCCTGGCGGGCAGCTTCACCAACCGGCAAGCACTACCCCTGAGTCAGGTACTCGTTTAGGGTAGCAGCATTGGTATTCAGGCCGCCATCTAACACGATCACATCCAGGCCGGCGTTTTTTAACAGAAAAGCGGCGGTGGCGCTACGTCGGCCTGTATCACAGTAGGCGATATAGGTTTTGCCTGGGTCCAGCAGGCGGGATTTAAGGCGCAAAACGTTAAGCGGCATATTGGTCGCTCCTACCAAATGCTCCTGATCAAATTCGTCGCTGGTACGCACATCCAGCCACCAAGCGCCCCTTTCTGCAGCAGACAACACCTGATTACCCGGCATGGTCTTAATGATCGGCTCGCGCAGCAGGGCATCGAAATCCTGACGATCCAACTTCATCAGCACCCCATCGGTCGCCATGGACACCGTGGCATTACGGGGCTTACCCGACAGTAGCGCCTCCTCACCAAACCATTGCCCTTCTTCCAACATGGCCACCGGAGTCGGCTCGCCTTCGCCCATGCTGATAGACACTTCACACACACCTTCTTTAAGGATATAGCAGCAATCCGCTGCTTCGCCCTGGCGGATAATCACCTCGCCTTCTTTGTGGCGATTAGCTTTCAGTCGACTAAAAATTTCCAGAATATTGCTGGGCGGCACTCGATGAAAAAGCTTGGACTTAAGCAGCCGTATCATCCATTCACGGTCATTCTGATACGCCGAGTTGGCATTAATATCCAGAATAACGTAGCCCGCAGATTGATCCCAGGACAGGATGGTATCAAGCCGAAAGCTGTCAAACCGCACCACACTGACCTCACCCAGCGCTCTTGCGGTGCTGCGACGAGGTTGCACATGCTCCAGCGGGTGCCAGGAGGCGGTATCGCCGGCGCTTACTGTCCGTTGATTACCGTCTTCATCGGTAAGCTCAACCTTGCCACTGAGGAGATAGATGGTGGTATTGTCCTGGTCGCCCAGCGAAAAAAGGGCATCACCTGACGCATAGCGGCACACTTCCTGCTGGTCGAGCAGCCAATCCAGCTGATCTCCAGACAAAGCATTAACCGGCACAAATGTCTGTAACAGGCTTTTATCGATGGATTCCTGTGCCATAACAACCGCTCCCCATGTTCTTGTTGTTACTGTGGTTAAAAGCGTGCCGGGGCAAACCCTGCGTCAGAAGAAAGTACTGCAAAAACCTTACCAATCAAGCAATTGACGGAACCAGTTCACAGTTGTTGGTTAGCGGAAGCGCAGCACATTATCGATAGCGGAGTCATTGCGGCAGTTTGGGCAGCGGTTAGCGTTGCAATCGGAGACCCCCGGCTTGAACTGATTAGGCACCTCCACACGGATCACCCGCTTGCCACAGGGGGAGTCATCGGCCCCTACGGGCACCTGACAGGTCGGGCTTTCATAATGGGCCAGCCAGGCCCGGTAATGGTCCTCGGTGACCAGACACTTGCGCGCCGCAAAGGCTATGGGATTATCCATGTAGCTAGCCACTTGGTCTGCGACAATGGAGATATGCCCGGCACCGGGGTGGAAGGCAATAAAGCTTAACCCCAGTTCTTCAAGTTTTTCCAGCGTCTTCTGTGCTCCGCTGTTGGCGTCTTTCACCTTGTTTCGTTTCTGCTCGGAGATCTCCCCGCGGAGCTGGCCAATAAGATCATCACGGGTTAGCACATCCATTTCCAGCGCGTGCAGTTGCTCTGACATCTTCGCCCGCTCTTCTTCCAAGCGCTGCTCCAAGGCCAGCTTATATTGCTCCGTCAGCACTTCCATTTCACTGCCCTGGTGCTCACTGCGCCGGCTTTGTTCTTCCAAACTCTGGTTAAGCGATAACAGCTGCCCTTTCAGTGAATCGTTCTGTTCTCGCAATGCGCCGTTCTGCGATTTGATCGCCTTAAACTGACCCATCACTTTTTCCAGCTGAGCGTTGAGGATTTCTTCTTTCTGCTGGGCCACGTACCGCACTTTGGCCGCGTCTTCTGACTGGGTGTTCTCCAGGGTCTGTACCCGCAAGCGCAGCTCCTTGATAATGCGCGCCAGCCTTACTCGTTCCTGATCTGCCTTCTTCGCGGATTCATTTGTCTCTGGGGCGATCGTCGGCGCAGACGCCCCAATCACAGGAGGCGTGACCTCTATCTCATCATCCATTTCCAAACCCATTTTCGGGCCACGTTCTCGGATGGAATCACGGATAGCAATAAAATCATTGGCGCCAGGCTTCATGCCCGGATCCCACATTTGATCCTGGTGCCAGGCCACTGGACATTGGCTACGGCAGGCAAGCCGAATCGGCCCTGCCCCCATGTCGGGACCCTGGCCCGCATGCTCCGCCAAATGACGCAACGGCACATTCCACGTGGTGTCGGCCATGCCGTCTTCATCGAAATCAATGGTAAACAACACCAAGGAACGGACCCTTAACTGGCCACTAACCAAGCAATAGGCCCCTCTCATCTCTTTGTCTGCAAATTCCGGTACCCCCACCATGCCATCGAGAATGGCCTCAAAATCCGCATAGAGCATGCTTTTGGAAATACCCCGATGATCAAAAAAAAGAATGGCTTCCGAGGTAACAGAGGATGCGGCCATGGTGCGGGTCCTTCCTTTGAAGTTATTTTATTGTTGTCTGCCACGAGCACACCCACAGGGTGGCACCCGGCGTTACAGCACAGCCAATTATAGTCAGGCGTTATCGAAAGAGTGTGACCTGAATGGCAGTTAAAAAAAAGCGTAGCCGCGAGCGCGCTAATTCAAGCCTGGAGACCATTCCACGCACCACAATACCTTGCGACCGCAAAATAGTACCGTGGCCATGTCGGCAAAAAAGGAACGAAAACAGAAGAAGCAGAGGAAAAAACCAGACAAACCAATCACAAAAAAACGGCGCAGGATTACAATTCCTCGCCGTCATCTGCCCAATCATCATCTTCCAGCCACTCTTCCAAGCTCTCCATCAGAAGCTTTTCTTCCATACGTTCTTCCAAATAATCATCCATTGTCTTTTCCTTTATATCATGTCATTTGTCGCCCAAATGATTAGACAAAAGAAAGATGACAAGTTCATGAAATAGGGAAGCTGCCCGCTTACGCGGCAGAAACACGGAGAACAAAGGGAACAATGAGGAACGGGCAATCCAAGGTATAGCATGGAACAAGGAGTGTTCTTCAGATACAAAAAAGGCCCTCCGGAAGGAGAGCCTTTCTTGCTGAATAGTGGCGGAGCGGACGGGACTCGAACCCGCGACCCCCGGCGTGACAGGCCGGTATTCTAACCAACTGAACTACCGCTCCACTTATCCCTTACGGAATTCTTTCACTTACACAATATGGTGGGTGATGACGGGATCGAACCGCCGACCCTCTGCTTGTAAGGCAGATGCTCTCCCAGCTGAGCTAATCACCCTTGTTCGCGCTGCGAAGTGGGCGCCATTTTAGGGATTGGGCCGGGGGTGTCAACGGCTTTTTGTAGAAAAGTGATCGTTTGCTTAGAAAATGGTCGATATGTTTAAAACTTGGACAAAACGGAGGTGATCGGCCTCAAATTGCCCACCCCAAGCAACCAAGCCGCTGAAAACCGAAAACGTCTAGCCACGCTGTAGCTTGAGCCCTGAAGCTGGGCGCTGCTCACCCCTCCTCCAGCAACTCAATCCTCGCTTTGGCCTCTTCCAGGCTGAACGTGCCTGGTAATGGCTCTCCGCTGGGTTTCGCAATCAAGTAATGCTTCACATCTAGCGCCCAAGTCTGTCGGTTCAGCTCCCCCTCCTCAATGATCGAATAGCCGTTTTCTCCCCAGGCGAACGCATTGCCGATCATGACACAGATTCTCCAAGCACACGGGCCAGGATGATATCCGCCAGATCATCAAGGCTCAGCGAGCCTTCGGGATCAAACCAGTTCGGCGCCCAACCCGTCATTCCCGTTAACAAGCGGCGCACAATAAAAGGGTCTGCGCTAAACACGCCCTTCTCATGGAGACCGGTCAATACACCCAGCCACAACTGCTCATAGATATCACGCAACTTCAATGCCTTCGCCTGCTTCTCCACACTGAGGCAACGCCATTCCGTCACCATTACGGTCATCGCTTCGGCCGTATCGCCCACATTGGACTGCAGCTCCGTGCGAATTAGCGCCCGCAATTGGTCCTGGCCCGTGCTGTGTGCCGCCACCGCTAGACGCAGGCGCTCGGTATTGAAATGGATCACCTCTTCCATCACGGCATAGAGGATATCCTCTTTGGTTTTAAAGTGGTGAAAAATGGAGCCACTTTGAATCCCTACTGATGCCGCAATATCACGAACCGTGGTGCGATCGAAGCCCTTATCGCGAAACAAATGCGCCGCTGCACTAAGTAATCGCCCACGGGGAGAGTCATCAATTCCATTAATTGATAGCAATACAGTCATTGTTTCCCTCTATTAATGCGCGCATTACCGCAGGTACACGCGGGGACTGGCAAAGCGAGACTAGTAGAAAGTGAAAAGTTCAACGTTGAAACGCGCTTTGGGCAGGCTGCCAGGCCTTAATCTCTTGAGTCGCGACTCATTCTTTGTGCCCGGCCACACTCCTTCATTATTACGGAGAGTTTGCCTCGCTTTTCGCCGTTAAACTTTTCCCCTCCGACTGCTCTTCTCGTCCTTTACAAACCAAGCGCTTGCTTGGTAGCTTACGAGACCATGAATTCACACGCAAATGGAGCCACCATGACAAAGCCTGTTCGCATCGGCTGTGCCGCCGGATTCTGGGGCGATACCAACAGTGCTGCTTTCCAGCTCGTCCACCAGACCGAACTGGATTATTTGGTGTTCGATTATCTCGCCGAGGTTACTCTGTCGATCATGGCCGGGGCACGGATGAAAGATCCCAATGCCGGCTATGCCCATGACTTTGTCACTAACGTGATGACCCCCCTAGCCAAAGACATCAAGGCGAAAAACATCAAGGTTGTCAGCAATGCTGGCGGCGTAAATCCGCGCGCCTGTCGTGATGCCTTGGAAAAAGCCTTTGCTGCTGCTGGCGTGGAAATGAAAATCGCCCTAGTAGAAGGGGATGATCTAAACAGCCGCCGCAACGATTTTGCCGCTGTCACCGAACTGGATAGTGGTGCTCCCCTGCCCCCCATGACGGTCACCATGAACGCCTACCTGGGCGCTCTGCCCATCAAGGCGGCGCTTGACGCCGGTGCCGACATTGTACTCACCGGGCGCATTGCCGACTCCGCCGTCGTGCTGGGGCCGCTGATGCACGAGTTCAACTGGTCCGCCGAGGATTACGACAAACTGGCCCAGGGCTCACTTGCCGGCCACGTGATTGAGTGTGGCGCGCAATGTACCGGTGGCAATTTCACCGACTGGCGTGAAGTCCCTGACTTCCACAACATGGGTTTTCCGGTGGCCGAGTGCCATAAGGATGGGCACTTTGTGATTACCAAGCCTGCGGACACCGGAGGGCTTGTCACCTGCGCCACCGTGGGCGAACAGATTGTTTACGAAATTGGCGACCCACGCGCCTATTTACTGCCCGACGTGGTCTGCGATTTTACTCAAGTAAAACTGGAGCAGGTCGGCGAACACCGGGTGAGCGTCTCTGGTGCCTTGGGCCGCCCACCCACCGACAGCTACAAAGTGTCCGCCACCTACCCCGATGGCAACCGCATTACGGCCTCGTTTTTAATGGGCGGCATTGATGCTCCAGAAAAAGGCCAGGTCGTCGCCGATGCCATTCTTAAGAAAGTGGCCGGCCTGTTTGAAAAACAGGGTATGGCCCCGTTCCGCGACACCAATGTGGAAATACTCGGCAGTGAAACGACCTATGGTGCCAACGCCCGGCGTGCCGACACCCGTGAAGTGGTGGTAAAAATTGCCGCTCTGCACGATGACAAGAAAGCCCTTGGCCTGTTTGCCCGGGAAATAGCCCAAGCAGCCACCGGCATGGCTCCTGGTCTATCCGGCTTGGTCGGTGGTCGCCCCAAGCCGTTCCCCCGCATCCGTCTGTTTTCCACTTTGGTCGAGAAGAATGCGATCACCGCAAGCATTGATCTGGATGGCAAATCCCATTCCGTGGACATTCCTACCGGCCAGATCTTTGACGCCAGCGCCCTACCAAAGGATAGCGATTACGGTACCGCTAGCGGCGACACCACCGTGCCGTTGATCAAATTAGCTTGGGCCCGTAGCGGCGACAAGGGCAATCACGCCAATATCGGAGTGATTGCCCGCAAAGCGGAATACCTGCCCTATCTGAACGCCGCCCTCAGCGAACAGGCGGTCGGCCATTACATGCAACACGTACTTGACCCGGACACAGGCAGCGTTCATCGCTGGTCCATGCCCGGCATGAATGCCTTCAACTTCCTGTTGAAAAATGCCTTGGGCGGGGGGGGTATCGCGTCACTGCGTATTGATCCGCAGGGTAAAGCATTTGCCCAACAGTTACTGGATATGCCTATCTCCGTCAGCCAGACCATAGCCGACGCAGTGAGCAAGTAATTTTGATTGTAGCGCGCAGCCTGCAGCCAATGCAGGTTAGCGCCTTTAGGATTTCAAGGATTGGATAATGTCATACCGTTCTGTTTTTAGAGAAAACCTGTTCGCCGGCCAAAACATCATTGTTACCGGCGGCGGCTCCGGCATTGGCCGCTGTACCGCCCATGAACTGGCCGCACTCGGCGCTCGAGTCGTGCTGATCGGTCGCAAGCAGGAAAAACTCGATGCGGTGGCGGCGGAAATTGCCGAAGACGGCGGACAAGCGCTGGGGTTTTCCTGCGATATCCGTGATGAAGAGGCAGTCAAAGCCACCGTGGCCGAGGTCTACAAAGCCGTAGAGGTGGTCCACGGCCTGGTCAACAACGCCGGGGGCCAATTCCCTTCACCTCTGGCTATGATCAGCCAAAAAGGCTGGGAAGCCGTGGTGCGCACCAACCTCACTGGCGGCTTTCTGATGGCCCGGGAAGTGTTTCTTCAGGGCATGAATAAAAACGGTGGTGCCATCGTTAATATCGTCGCCGACATGTGGGGCGGCATGCCGGGCATGGGCCACTCCGGCGCCGCCCGCGCCGGCATGGTTAACTTCACCCAAACATCCGCCTATGAATGGGGCAGCTGCGGTGTGCGCGTCAATGCAGTCGCTCCTGGCTGGATCATGTCCAGTGGCATGGACACCTACCCTGAAGGCTTCAAGGCAACGCTTAAGACCTTGCGCGCCGCCGTACCCCTTCAACGCATGGGCAATGAAGCGGAAGTTTCCGGCGCGATTTGCTTTTTGCTCAGCGACGCGGCTGCCTTCATCAGTGGCGACACCTTACGTATTGATGGCGCCGCCAGCCAGGGCAACGTGGCGATCTTCCCACTGCCCGCCCACGACAAAAGCAAACCGTTCGATGGTTTCCACCGCGCCACCACCCCGGACGTTTTCAAGGATCTCTAATGGCCACTCTCGACAGCGCAATTGACCCCAACAGCCAAGAATACCGCCAAAACCGTGAAGCTCTGCTTGCGGCGATAGAAGAGTTCCGCGCCATCGAACAGGCCGTAGTCGATACCGCGGAAAGCAAACGGGCCAAATTTGAAAAACGCGGCCAACTGCTTCCCCACGAGCGTATTTCTCGGCTGTTGGATGCCGGCTCTCCGTTTTTGAACCTTATGAACCTGGCCGGCTACCAAATGCACGATGACAAAGACGGCACCGAAGCAGGCGGCGGCACTATTGCCGGTATCGGCTATGTGTCCGGTGTGCGGTGTTTGGTCACGGCATCTAACTCGGCCATCAAGGGCGGCACCATTTCCCCCTCTGGTTTGCACAAAACGCTACGTCTACAACGCATCGCTCTGGAGAACAAACTGCCGGTGGTAAGCTTGGTTGAGTCCGGCGGTGCGAACTTGAATTATGCCGCTGAAGTATTCGTGGATGGCGCCCGCACCTTTGCCAACCAGGCACGCTTGTCCGCCGCGGGTATCCCCCAAATCACCGTGGTTCATGGTAACGCTACCGCCGGTGGCGCCTACCAACCAGGCTTGTCTGATTACGTGGTAGTGGTTCGCGAACGCGCCAAGATGTTCCTGGCCGGCCCGCCACTACTGAAAGCCGCTACCGGAGAGATTGCCACCGACGAAGAACTGGGTGGCGCAGAAATGCATGCGGGTACTGCCGGCACCGCCGAGTACCTGGCGCAATCCGATGCAGACGGTATTAGCCAGGCTCGTGATCTGGTGAAACTACTGGGCTGGCGCCGAGCGGCCGCGGACGTTCCCGAACATGAAGAGCCGAAATTCCCACCCGAAGAACTACTCGGTGTGGTCCCTTGCGATGCCAAGAAACCCTACGACGTGCGCGAAATCATCGCCCGCATCGTTGATGGATCCCAGTTTTTAGATTTCAAAAACGAATGGGACAGCGCCACCGTCTGCGGTTGGAGCACCATCGAAGGCAAACCCGTGGGCATTATCGGCAACAATGGCCCCATTACGCCCCGTGGCGCAGCCAAGGCCGCCCAGTTTATCCAACTTTGCGACCAAACTCGCCGGCCCTTACTGTTTCTTCACAACACCACAGGCTTCATGGTTGGTACCGATGCAGAACAGAACGGGGTCATAAAAAACGGTTCGAAAATGCTGCAAGCGGTGGCCAATGCCCGAGTACCAAAAATTTCTGTGGTGGTGGGCGGCTCCTACGGCGCCGGCAACTACGCCATGTGTGGCCGCGGGCTAGACCCACGCTTCATCTTTGCTTGGCCCAATTCCAAAGTGGCGGTAATGGGCGGCCAACAAGCCGGCATGGTGTTGCGCATCGTGGCCGAGGGCAAACAACGGGCCAACGGCATTGAGCCCGACCCGAAAGTTCTCGACATGCTGCAACAAAGCACCGCCCAGAAACTCGACAGCCAGTCCACTGCCCTATACGGCACCGCACGCCTCTGGGACGACGGTATTATCGACCCACGCGACACTCGCCGGGTAGTGGCTTATGCACTGGACATCTGTGACGACGCCGAACAGCGCCAGCTCCACCCGAATTCATTCGGTGTGGCAAGACTGTAAAAACAGTTGAGAGCCAAGAGCCGCGGCCGAGGGGCTACAGGAATGCAGAGGCCCACCTTTTCCGCACACAAAGTGTGCGGCGCGGCTCCAGTTAAGGAGCCAATCGACATGGCACATTGGCGTTTCAACGTTGAACGTTAAATTCAAACGATAAACATAACGAACACAACAGGGAGCTTCCCATGCAATTCACTCAAGAGCACGAAGAACTTCGCCGTACCGTCCGCAATTTTGTCGACAAAGAACTCAACCCCCATATTCGCGAGTGGGAAGACGCGGGCCGTTTCCCCATTCATGAAGTCTTCAAAAAAATGGGCGACCTGGGGTTACTCGGGGTGACCAAACCGGAAGAATTTGGCGGCATGGGGCTGGACTACTCCTACGGCATGGTAATGAGCGAAGAAATGGGTCGCGTTCATTGCGGCGGTGTCCCGCTTGCAGTGGGCGTGCAAACCGACATGGCTACCCCTGCCATCGCCCGCTTTGGTTCCGATGAGCTACGTCGTGACTATCTGGCACCCGCCATCGCCGGCGACATGGTGGCATCCATTGCCGTCTCCGAGCCCCACGCTGGTTCCGATGTGGCCGCGGTAAAAACCAATGCGGTTAAAGACGGTGACGACTATGTAATCAACGGCACCAAGATGTGGATCACCAATTCTCCCAGCGCAGATTTCTTTTGCCTGCTCGCCAATACCTCCGACGGCAAACCCCACGTCAACAAGTCTTTGATCGTGGTGCCAAAAGACGCAGGCGGCATCACCGTGGACAAACCGCTGAACAAGCTGGGCATGCGTTGCTCGGAAACGGCCCAGGTATTTTTCGATAACGTGCGCGTGCCCCAACGAAACCTGATTGGCCAGGAAGGCATGGGCTTCATGATGCAGATGATGCAGTTCCAAGAAGAGCGCTTGTTTGCTGCGGCCAACAGCCTTAAGGGCTTGGAACATGTGATCGATGAAACCATCGCCTACGCCAAAGATCGCAAGATTTTCGGCATGCCGCTGATTGATAACCAGAGCGTGCATTTCCGCCTTGCCGAACTGCAAAGCGAGGTCGAATCTCTGCGTGCCCTTACCTATCGCGCCTGCGAAATGTATGTGAACGGCAAAGATGTATTGCAACTTGCTTCCATGGCAAAACTGAAAGTGGGCCGCCTAAGCCGTGAAGTGGCCGACAGCTGCCTCCAGTATTGGGGCGGTAATGGCTTCATGTGGGAAAACCCCGCAGGCCAGCTTTTCCGTGATGGCCGCTTGGGCTCCATCGGCGGCGGCGCCGACGAAATCATGCTCGGCATTATCTGCAAGACCATGGATATCCTGCCCGGCAAGAAGAAGTAACGGCCGGACAGCACCACTCTATCCGTAGGAGCGTCGCCTAGCGGCGCGATTGCAAACGTATCGGGCTATCCCGGCGCTTGGCACGCTTCTACAAATAAACGAGGTCAAGCATGAGCCTACCCAGCACTGAAACCTTGCTAACAAACCAGGACGGCCCGGTTCTGCATATCACGCTGAACCGTCCCGACAGCCGTAACGCCATGAGCCTGACCATGGTGAATGAACTCATGACGGTGTTTGAGAGCGTGGCCAACGACACCAACATACGCGCCATTGTTCTGCGCGGCACTGGCGGCCACTTCTGTGCCGGCGGTGATATCAAGGATATGGCGGGCGCGCGCCAGCAAGCCGCCAGCGGTGACAACAACGCTTTTCAGACATTAAACCGCCGCTTCGGTGAAATGATTACCCTGGCCAATCGTCAACCGCAAGTAGTGATCACTGTGCTCGAAGGCGCCGTACTGGGTGGCGGCTTCGGCTTAGCGTGCATTTCAGACGTTGCCCTTGCCAGTGCGAACGCCACCTTTGGCCTGCCTGAGACCGGATTGGGGGTAATCCCTGCCCAGATTGCTCCCTTTGTGGTGGAACGTATAGGCCTGACCCAAGCGCGCCGTTTGGCGTTGACTGGAGTGCGTTTCAAAGGCGACGAAGCACTGCGGCTCGGCATCGTCCATGAAGTGGCAGCCGACAGCGAGGCGTTGACTGCAGCACTGGAGAACGCCCTCACGGCCGTTCGCCGCTGCGCGCCACACGCCAATAGGGTGACCAAGGAACTGGTCCTGAACGTGGGCCATATTCCTATGAACACCCTGCTAGACCAGGCCGCCATCGACTTTGCCGCTGCCGTCAACAGTGAAGAAGGCCAGGAAGGCACCATGGCGTTCGTACAGAAACGCCCAGCAACCTGGAATCAGTAAACATTTGATTTACCACAGGAGGCACAACGTGTTCATAGCGAGCCGTCGGCAGATAACAAGGCTATGACATTCCCTGAGCGAGTCCATCTTGGCCGCAACGGGATCAGGTTGTGTTTCTCTGTGAACGCTGTGGTGGAAAGCATCATAACCACCAAGCCCCAATACCGGTAAGGAACTCCCATGAGCTTTGAAAAAATCCTGATTGCCAACCGCGGCGAGATTGCTTGCCGGGTGATAGCCACCGCCCAATCGCTCGGGTATCGCACCGTGGCAGTCTATTCTGAAGCGGATGCAGGCGCCCGACACACGGCCTTGGCCGACGAAGCCGTTTGTATTGGCCCAGCCTTGGCTAGCAGCTCCTATCTGAATATGGATGCCTTATTGGCTGCCTGTAAGCAAACAGGGGCCGATGCAGTACATCCCGGTTACGGCTTCCTCTCTGAAAACGCCGCCTTTTCCAAAGCCTGCAAGGACGCAGGCATTACCTTTATCGGGCCCGATGAAGCGGCCATTCAATTAATGGGTTCCAAACGACTCTCCAAGATTGCCATGCAGGAAGCCGGGGTCCCCTGTATTCCCGGCTATCAGGGTGAAGAACAAAGTGACGAAAGACTGCAGCAGGAGGCAGAGCGCATCGGCCTGCCCCTCATGATCAAAGCCAGTGCCGGGGGCGGTGGCCGCGGCATGCGCGTGGTCACCGATGCGAGCGACATCGGCGCACAACTGAAAAGTGCCCGCCAAGAAGCCAAAAGCGCCTTCGGCAGTGACGAACTTATTCTGGAGCGGGCGGTGTTGCAGCCTCGACATGTGGAAATACAGGTATTCGGTGATCGTCATGGCAACGTAATCCACCTAGGGGAGCGCGATTGCTCCGTGCAACGTCGCCACCAGAAAGTGGTAGAAGAAGCCCCCTCCCCTGCGGTAGACGAATCCCTGCGTCAGCGTATGGGCGAGGCCGCGGTTCAGGCCGCCAAAGCTTGCCAGTATGTTGGTGCCGGCACGGTGGAGTTTCTGCTTGCTCCGCAAGGAGATTTTTTCTTCTTGGAAATGAATACCCGCCTGCAGGTAGAACACCCGGTCACCGAACTGGTCACTGGGCTGGATCTTGTAGCGTGGCAGATCAAGGTCGCCCGAGGCGAGGCCCTGCCGCTGACTCAAGATCAGGTACAACTGACCGGGCATGCAATGGAAGTCCGCCTCTACGCCGAAGATCCAGCGCAAAATTACATGCCACAAACGGGGCCGATTCTACGCTGGCAGCCCGCCAGCGGTGACGGTATTCGTGTTGACCACGGTCTAATGGAAGGCACCGAAATTGGCAGCCATTATGACCCTATGTTGGCCAAGATTATTGCCGTGGGTGACAGCCGCGAAGACGCCCGCCGCCGTCTTATTCGTGCCGTGCAAGACACCACCTTGATGGGCGTAAACGATAACCGCGAATTCCTGGCGGCCATCCTTGCTCATCCCGTTTTTGCCCGTGGCGATGCCACCACCGCATTCATTGGCGACGACTTTGCCGACGATAGCAGCCTGGCCGGGAGCGCCCCCGACAAAACCCTATGGGCACTGGCCGCACTGCATCATTGCCGCAGCGAAACACCCAGTGACGACTTGCGCGGTTGGCACTCCAGTACGCTGGGCGCTCAACCCGTCGTACTTCGCAGCGGAGAGCACAAGCAAACACTTTATATCCGCTATCAGGGCGAACAACTCCACGTTACGTTTAGCTCTGAGCCTGACATTCTTACCCTGACACCGCTAACGGGTGATCGGGTAGCCGTGAACGGCGTAGAAGTGACCGCCAGCGTGCTCCAAAATGGCAATCAATATTGGCTGCAAAGTCAGGGCCGCACGGCCTGTTTCAGTGATGATACCCATACCGCCGCCGATAGTAGCGAACAGGCGGGCTCGGGCCTGATCCGTGCACCCATGGATGGCGCCATTATCGACATTAGCGTCAACCCCGGCGATACCGTGAGCAAAGGCCAGGTGCTAGTGGTCATGGAAGCGATGAAAATGGAACACAGCCTAAAGGCAGACTGTGACGGCACTATCGAAACACTGGATCTGAGCGTCGGCAATCAAGTAAAACGCCAGCAGTTGTTGGTCACGGTCACGCCAAATGTCAGTTAGTTTAGTAACAATTTGCCGACGGAAAAGGACACTGCATCGTGATCCAATAATTTACACTGGGGTAAGTTGTGCCATAACACCCAACTCATTACCCGAGCATTACCAGCATGCAGGGCGCTTGCCCTGCCCTAATGCTGCGGTTAAGGTAAGCGCCCGCTTGCCAACACTGGGTTCCCGGCTTTTCGGGGCCTTCCAAGAACAGACAATGGAGATCCTATGAGCAACGCCGACATCATCACGTTGCCCAAGCTTCTGTCCAAGATCCCAGAGGTGATCACTCATCTTCCCGGCCTGATCAAGGGCTCAAAGCTGACGAAAATCACCGATACCAGCAAACCATTGGGGCTGGGCGTTGCCATTGAGCGCGCCACCAGCATGAACCCCAATGGTGCTGCCGTGATCTACGAAGACACAGAACTTACCTATAAGCAGTTTAACGCCTGGGCTAACCGGCTGGCAGACTACTTGGCCTCTATCGGCCTGAAAAAAGGCGATACCATTGCGGTCAATATAGAAAATCGCCCCGAGCTGCTTGCCACCGTTGTCGCCTGCGCTAAACTGGGGGTCTGTGCAGCCCTTATCAATACTTCCCAACGGGGTAAAGTGCTGATCCATAGTTTCAACTTGGTGAAGCCCAAAGCTGCCATTATTGGTGAAGAACTGGTTGATGCCGTGGAAGAAGTTCGCGGTGATCTGGACCTCAAAGACAACTTCTTCTGCTTCGCAGACCAGAACACCTTGGATAACCCCGGTGACGTACCGAGCGGCTACAAGAATCTGGCCAGCGAAAGCCGTGATTGTTCCAGCGAGAACCCCGCGTCCACTAAGCAAACCTTCTTGCGTGACCCGTTGTTCTACATCTACACCTCCGGCACTACCGGCCTACCCAAAGCGGTTGTCTTCAACCACGGCCGTTGGCAAAAAGCCTATGGTGCCTTCGGTTTCTCTGCCTTGCACCTGACCAAAAATGATCGTATCTACACCACCCTGCCGTTTTATCATGCCACCGGTATGGTGATCTGCTGGTCCTCGGTCATCGCTCCGGCTGGCGCCGTTGTCCTTGCACGTAAATTCTCCGCCAGCGGTTTCTGGGACGATATTCGACGCCACAACTGTACCGCTTTCGGTTACGTGGGTGAGCTGTGCCGCTATCTGCACGAACAGCCAGAACAACCCACCGACAAAGACAACAAGATCCACACCATTGTAGGTAATGGTCTGCGTCCGAGCATCTGGAAAGACTTCAAGGATCGTTTCGGCATTGAGCGGGTGGCAGAGTTGTATGCGTCATCTGAGGGCAACGTAGCGTTCACCAACATATTCAACTTTGACAACACCGTTGGTTTCTCCCCAGTGAGCTACGCCATCGTCAAATACGACAAAGAACGTGACGAACCAGTGCGCGATAGCAAAGGGCACATGACTAAAGTCGGCAAAGGCGAAGCGGGTCTAATGCTCGGTGAAATCACCGAGAAGACTCCTTTCGATGGCTACACCGACCCAGAAAAAACTGAGAAGTCTATCTATCGGGATGTGTTCGCTAAGGGTGATGCGTGGTTCAACACCGGCGATATGATGCGCGACATCGGCTTCCGCCACGCTCAGTTCGTGGATAGGCTGGGGGACACCTTCCGCTGGAAAGGCGAGAACGTATCCACCACCGAAGTGGAACAGATTCTCGATGGCTACGATGGTATCCAGGAATCCGTGGTCTACGGTGTGGAAATTCCTAACACCAATGGCCGTGCGGGCATGGCCCAGATTCGCCTGACCAGTAACCACAAAGACTTTGACTTCAAAGGCCTGTGTGAGTATCTCAAACGCGAATTACCCGCTTATGCTATCCCCGTGTTCCTGCGCATCAATGAAGAAGCCATGGAAACCACTGGCACCTTCAAGCACCAGAAAAACAAACTCAAGGAACAGAAGTACGACCTGAAGCAGCAGAACAATGCGGTTTATGCCCTGCTGCCTGGAGAGAGCTGCTACCAGCAACTGGACGAGGCCACGCAGGACGGCATCGACGGTGGCAAGTACCGCTTCTAATCGATCCAGATGGTCTAGGAAAGCAAAAAAGGCGCCGAAAGGCGCCTTTTTTGTGCTCCATTGCAACGCTAGGTGGCTTAACCCATTAGCACAATGCCGCATTAGACATTGCTCTCGACACCGCCAACATCGGCCAGACATAACGGGGATTTGTAACGCAAATCCACAGAGGCTCTCCATCGCTACAAGACCATACCTGCGATTTATGCCACCGTGCCACACCCGCCTTAGTTTCCTTTACTCCCTTCATTTATCCAAACGCGTTACCCACATGACCTTTTCTATCCACGGCATCTGTGGATAACACTGTTAACGAGCCTCGGATAACGCTTCGAAAGCCAGTGTTGACGGTGGATACAGCGACTTGTGTGGTTTTTCACCAAGGATACGTGGATCTGAATACCTTGAAAAAGGTCAAGCCTATTGCCGTTTTTCTTTGTTGGAGGATTACTCCACAAAAGCTGTGGATAAATATGTGAACAACCTGACCAAAAGTATCTACATCGCCCGTGATTAGGCGCTTAGCGCAAAATGGTTCATTTTTAAACGAATCATAAACTACTGATTTTTCAGTGGCTTATTGTTCTTTTTTTACCCTGTAGGCAACTCATCTTTAACCTAATGAGTAAATGCTTTATTACGATCAGCTTGTGTAAAAGCGCCAGAGAGAGCACAAAGCCGCCATAATATGGCGGCTTTTGAATCCAGAAATTACAGCAGCAAATACCACTATAATCTTGTCCACAGATCCTGTGGATAAGCCTGTGCATAGACAGTAGAAAAGGGAGCATAATCACCCATAAATCCTGCACCGGGACGACATGGCTATTTTTTAACCTATCCTTTTTGTTAAACAAAATCAAACAGTTACACTATTTACCAAGAGCATTTAACAAGATTGTCATTTTTTTATTCAGAAAAAGAGCATTGACAACAAATCTGTGTACAACACTGGGGCATTACCGCGTTACCAAGAGTGACACCCTGGTACAGACGCGCATATAACACCAAGGGAGTGACACAGGAGAAAAACCAAGGCAGGGAACCCCCCCAGCTATTCTGACAAAACACCAGAACAACCAGGGCTGTACGCTAGGTGTTAATCAGCCGAATGCTTGCAGCCCGGTCTGCGCCCGGCCCAAGATCAGGGCATGGACATCGTGGGTACCTTCATAAGTATTGACTGCTTCCAGATTCATTACGTGACGAATCACATGATACTCGTCACTAATGCCATTGCCGCCATGCATATCTCGGGCCTGACGAGCAATATCAATGGCCTTGCCACAGTTATTGCGCTTCATCAACGAGACCATTTCCGGCGCCCAGTTTTCCGCATCGATCAAGCGGCCTAACTGCAGCGCACCTTGCAGGCCTAAGGTAATCTCAGTCTGCATGTCCGCCAGTTTTTTCTGAATCAGCTGGGTAGCCGCCAGCGGGCGACCAAATTGTTTGCGGTCCAAAGTGTACTGACGAGCCGCCTGCCAACAGAATTCCGCGGCACCCATGGCACCCCAGCTGATCCCATAGCGCGCCTTGTTCAGACAACTGAAGGGCCCCTTCAAACCCTCCACGTCCAACCGATTTTGTTCCGGTACAAAGCAGTCATCCAGCATGATCTGCCCGGTGATCGATGCCCGTAGAGAGAACTTGCCTTCAATCTTAGGGGTGCTAAACCCCTCAAAGCCCCGCTCTACCACGAAGCCGTTGATCTTACCGTCTAGGTTCGCCCACACCACCGCCACATCGGCTATTGGCGAATTAGTAATCCACGTTTTGGAACCATTTAACAGGTAACCACCATCCACTTTTTTAGCGCGAGTGCTCATGGAACCCGGATCAGAGCCGTGGTCGGGCTCGGTAAGACCAAAACAGCCCACCCATTCGCCACTGGCCAGCTTTGGCAGGTACTTGTTGCGCACCGCTTCACTGCCAAAGGTATAAATGGGAAACATCACCAGGGAGGACTGCACACTCATGGCGGAGCGATACCCGGAATCCACCCGCTCTACTTCCCGAGCCAGCAAGCCGTAGCTAACGTGGTTCACTCCTGCGCCACCATATTGCTCAGGAATGGTGGATCCAAGAAACCCCTGTGCCCCCATTTCTGTCATGATCTCGCGATGAAAAATCTCGTGCCGGTTCGCCTCAAGCACCCTGGTCATCAGTTTGCTTTGGCAGTAATCCTGCGCCGCATCACGGATCATCCGCTCATCGTCGCTGAGCTGAGTTTCCAGCAATAGCGCATCATTCCATACAAAACCACTCATGAATCTACTCTCTCCAGCACCATGGCAACGCCCTGGCCTACGCCAATGCACAAGCTAAGAAGTGCATAACGACCGCGGGTTCGCTCCAACTGCCGCATGGCCGTCAAGACCAAACGCGCGCCGGACGCACCTAACGGATGGCCGACAGCTATGGCGCCACCATTTGGGTTCAGGCGTTCATCCTCCCCAGCCAGGCCCAACTGCTTACAGCAGCCCAACACCTGGGCGGCAAACGCCTCGTTAATTTCAATCACATCCATCTGAGCTAACGCCAGGCCCGCCCGGGCCAATGCCTTGTTGCATGCGTGCACCGGCCCCAGGCCCATAACGCGAGGCGCCACTCCGGCAACCGCACCAGAGAGAACTCGAGCACGGGGAGCAATGCCCGCCGCCACACCAGCCCTACGCGAACCCACAATCACTGCCGCCGCCCCGTCATTTATCCCAGACGCATTACCCGCAGTAATAATGCCGCCATCGACAATAGCAGGCAGTTGTCGCAACGTATCAACGCAGGTTCCGGGGCGGGGATGTTCGTCGTCAGCCACACGCAGTGGTGTCGCCTTGCCCCCCTGGGGCACCGTAACCGGTAACACTTCCTGCTGATAAAACCCTTGCTCACGGGCGACCTCATAGCGTTGTTGAGACCGTGTAGCAAAAGCATCCGCATCTTCACGGCTGATGCCCAGGTCGTGCGCTACATTCTGTGCCGTCTGCGGCATAGTATCGGCACCAAACTGCTTGAGCACTTTCGGGTTAGGGAAACGGGCGCCGATAGTGCTATCGAAAACTGTCATCTCCCGGCTAAACGCTTTCTCTGCTTTGGCCATTACATAAGGGGCCCGGCTCATGGATTCCGTACCACCGGCGATGATCAACTCCCCTTCGCCCACCGTCACCATACGTGCCGCATCCAATGTTGCGGCGAGGCCGCTGCCACATAACCGATTCACGGTGATCCCCGCCACGGACTGCGGCAACCCAGCCAACAACCCGGCATGACGGGCCACATTACGGGCATCTTCCCCGGCCTGATTAGTGTTACCAATAACAACATCTTCATACAGAGAAGCCTCAAAGCCATTTCGCTGTACCAGTTCGCGAATCACTTCGGCCAAGAGGTCATCCGGGCGTACCGATGCCAGAACGCCGCCGTGGCGGCCAAAAGGAGTACGCAGACCATCATAGATATAGGCATCAAGCATTACATCTTCCCAACAGTTACACGCTCAAGCGGCAAACCACGAGGCGCGGAAAACGGCATAGCGACCTGACCAGTACATATCTTCGTGTTTCAATCAAAGCAGCAACGCGACACCACTTGTCACTTTATTTCTGACTTGCCCGCACTTTGTATTTATCGCTTGCACCTTGAAGCTGCGCCGCCTGATCAGGCCGCGAAATACCAAATACCGTTACGCTCTTCGCGCTGCACTCTGCCTTGCTCCAGCAAGCAATTGAGATGCGCAATGCTCTCGCCCATTGCAAACATCATTTGCTGCACATCCAGTTCACGTTTAAACATTACCGGCAGCATATCGTGGGCATTATGGGGTTGCTGCTGACAGGCAGCCTGCACCTGTTCCAATTGCTGCGCGTGATGATCGACCAGTGTATTGATGCGCGCATGCAAACCACGGAATGGCAGACCATGAGCGGGCAACACTAGGGTGTCTTTAGGAAGCGCATCGCGAATTACTGTCAGGCTATCGACAAATGCCCTCACCGGATTAGCTTCCGGCTCTGTGGGACGCACCATTAAGTTACTGGAAATAGTAGGTAGCACCTGGTCGCCACTGAGCAACACGTGGTCTGTCTCGCGATACAGGCACAGATGCTCCGGCGAATGGCCACGACCAATATACACCTGCCAAGGCTCACCCTTAATAAGCAGCGAATCGCCCTCGCCGATAAAGTCCGGGGAGGTAGGCAGCGGCATGACCACTCGACGAAAGCCATTACCTTTACCCGCCACTTTGTTCAGGTCGTCACCCAATAGCCCATGGCTGGAAAGAAACGCCTTGAAACGCTCAATAGTCTGGGCATCAGTGGCAGTACAAATACTGTCAGCCAGCTGCCACTCACCACGACTCATGGTCACCGGCACGCCGCAATGCTGCTCAAGCCAACCGGCCATGCCAAGATGGTCAGGGTGGTAATGGGTGACAATAACTCGAGTTACCGGTTTGCCGTCGAGCTGTTCAGCCAGCAACTGCTGCCAAATTTCGCGGCTGCGCCGCACTCCAAGACCGGTATCCAAGATGACCCAGCCATGGGTGTCTTCAAGCAACCAAAGATTGATATGGTCAAGAGCGAACGGCAACGGAAAGCGCAGCCAGAAAACACCTTCGACAACCTTGAAACGTTGGCCCGCCAGCGGCAACTCAGTAAAGGGATAATCTAGTGACATAAGGAACCTTTTGTTTTTGCGCACAGGAGTCGATCATTAGGAAACAGAGAAAACCAACCTTTTGCCGCGTCACTTGCCTGTAAACATAACTACAAGTCTATCGGCAAACCGTTTTCTTTGTGCCCTCTGTGGCTTAGGCGATAAGCCCCATCATTGACAGGAGAACAATCATGCGCGCTTGGTGTATTGAAGATAAGCAATTGCAATTGCACACCCTTGAAGACCCGCAGCCCGGACCGGAGGAAATCCGGGTACAAGTCAAAGCCATCGGGGTGAATCGGGCAGATTTGCTGCAGATTCAAGGCCGTTACCCGGCTCCACCCGGAACCAGCAGCCGTATCCCTGGCCTGGAATATGCGGGTGTCGTCAGTGCTGTTGGCAAGCGAGTTCAACAACGAAAAGTGGGCGATGCAGTAATGGGGCTGGTACCGGGCTGCGCCTATGCGGAGCAAGTGATTAGCCATGAACGCGAAACACTGACGATTCCACAAGGCATTACTTTTGTTCACGCTGCCACTTTGCCCGAAGCCTTTCTTACCGCCTACAGGGCATTGTTTCTGGAAGGCGGCTTGCAGCCGGGCCAGTGGTGTCTTATACGCCCGGCCACGGCTGGCGTCGGCCTCGCGGCTACACAGCTGGCCATCACGCTTGGCGCCCGCCCCATCGGTACTAGCCGCGAGCCAAGCAAGCTTGCCGCCGCCAACGATCTGGGTCTTGTGGCCCAGGTCCGCGAAGACGGCACCCTCACCGCGCAGCTCAACGCCATCACTGGCGAGGAAGGCGTTGCTGTGATTCTGGATATGGTCGGCCCGGATTGGAACGATTTGCTCGGCGGCCTGCGCGCAGAAGGCACCTTGGTGAATATCGGTGTACTGGGCGGCTTGAGCACAGAGCTGAACTTGGGCGCATTGCTGATGAAACGCCAGACCCTGAAAAGCATGACCATGCGCAGCCAGCCACTGGAAAGCCGCATTCGTTTGGCGCAGATTTTCAATGACCGGTTGGCCCCATTGTTTGCCAATGGCCGATTGCGACCGCTGCCACTGGAGACATTTTCCTTCGAAAACGCCATCAAGGCTCATCAGCACATGGCCAGCAACAACTTCAGCGGCAAACGAGTCATTGTTGTCGAATAGTAGAAGAGCCAGAGGGTGCATTGCCATCCGCAAGGAAGCAGTATTTAGAATACTATTTCATGTTTTCAGCATCGCCCTCAATGACCAAAACGTTCAGTGCTATCCCTTGAGACACCGGGACCAACACGTTTTCTCCAAACAAAAAAAACGGGTACCCAAGGCGGGTACCCGTCAAAAGACACCACTAAGGGGTTAGCGGTGTGAGCTACAACAAGGGCTTGGAATGACTAACTCTTTTTCCGAGTCTGGCGTTTCGAAGCAGGCTTTTCAGGTTGCTCTTCAGCGTGATCCAGTGCCTGAGTCAATTCCTGTACCCGTTTTTCAAGCTGTTCGACCTCCCGCTTGTTGGGCAGGCCTAAACGGGATAAAGCCTTGTTAAATCGGTCATCAAAGGCTTTTTCCATTTTTTCCATGGTCTCGCCGGTATGGTGGCGAACCCGCTCTTTAATCTCTTCCACCCGGGATTCGGTTTTATCCTTGGTGTGCCGCTCCACTTCCCGGCCGGCTTCTACCAAGGCATCAAAAAAACCGCTCCCCTCTTCCTCAGCCCGAGCAAAGGCGCCCAAACCGGCTAGCCAAATCTGGTGGGTGTATTTACGAATGTCTTTTGAAGCCCCGCTCAGGGCTTTCAGTGGGTTTTGACGCCCGTCTTTTTCGTTTAGGTTCTGTTCCTGGTCGGACATAAGTCCACACTCCCGAAGGCAATTCCACGAGCGAATGCAGCGGGAAAACAACACACAAGCATTATCAGCGCGCGGGGCGAATTATAGAGGGGTAGTAGCGCCTGACACCGACGCACTGTAGGACAATCAATCAAAAATAATTCAGGTGCCGCTTTATAGCACCAAAAGTGCACAGAATTAGGACAGCAATGCTATTTCTCCACATCGTCCTTGTCTATGACGCCCTGCTGCCGTCCGTTGATCAAGCCAACACCACGTGCTAGGCTTTTGGCTCTTTCGCGAAGCATGTCCCGTGACCCGCCCGTTAGCATGTCCATGAAACGCCGACGAAGTCGGTCTTCAAGCTGTGCCGCACCCTCACCTAGCCGACGATCCACTTTGCGCTCAATCCGTGGACCTAACCAAAAGTGGCCGATGAGACCCAGCAGAATTAGAGTCAACAGCGAAGAGCCCGCTGCTGCCGCAAACAGCAACCACCCCAGGGTGGCTATATCTATCTGCAGCACCTGCATTCAACTAACCCCAAATATAAACACAAGCTGGAAAAGGCCAGCCATGGCGCCAAGAAAGCCGCCGACCACAATGAGAATCCACTCGTCTTCCTGAAAAGCCGGTCGCAGCAAATCCTGAAACTCATCGGAACTCAAGGCCTGCATACGCTCAGACATCAGCCGCTCGACAATCTGGCCCCGCTCTTTATTGAATCCCTGGTCCTCAAAAGGCTCCACTGCCAGATCCACGGCCTTCTCTTCCACCGCTTTTTTCAAGTCAGCGTAACCCTCTGGCCCTACCGTAAGCTGGGCAGCGGTTCGCACCACCCCACCATTAAGCAGCGGCTTGAGATGACGTTTGATTAACGCTTTGGTGCGATCACCCCGCGGCCCATTCACCACCTGGTACATAATGTTGTGCAAGGTAATCACTTTGGCCGTGGAGAGGCGAGCAAAGGACTCGGCCACATCTTTCTGACGCTTTAGGAATAAACCCTGAATCCGGAATGGCCCGACCTTGATCGGGTTCAGTGGGCGAAAAATCAGGTTCAGGGCCAGCCAGTTTGTCGCAATACCCACAATGAAGCCGAACAGTGGCAGCACCCAGTTTTCTGGGAAAAAGATAAATACAGGCACCTGGATTAAGCCAAATAAAAAACCGAAATACAGACCGGAGTTGGTAACAAAGCGGAATTCGGGATCACCCACTTCACGAAACATCTGCACCATGAGCTCCTTGTCTTCGCTCATCTGGGTGATAACCATATGTTTCATGTCAACCAGGTTATCAAGATTACGGCTGATATCGTCGACCACATTATCCATGACGGCAGGAATGGCGCGCCGAGCTCGACTATAAACCCGCTTGCGCACCAGCAAAGGCAAGTTTTCCCACAGAACGGCATTGCGTTCTGTCATCACTTCGTCGGTGTACTCTTCGATACGGACCTGGATAGTACGAGTGAGGTGGTCAGCGATTTTTTCCGGTTCCATTTCGCGGAAGAATTCATCCAAGCTACCCAGCTTGGATAGCGCCTTGTCCACCACAATGCCGGCCATTTTTTCCACCTTGGAGGGGATAATGCCCTGCCAGCCGAAAAAAGGACGGATACCCAGAAATTCCAGGGGATAGAAAGTCATCTGCACAGCCATCCAGTTGGTTGTCCAACCGACGGTTCCAGCGATGAACGGAATACTGACGTACTTCCAGAAATCCGGGTACGCAAGCAAAGATTCCAGCATTGAAAAACAACTCCCCTTCAAGGGCTGGTGCACTGTAACTCGACAGCGCCAAGGCGAACAGGTCCCGCGTACACCCATCCAAGTCAAAAAAGCCAATGTTGTTTAATTATGAAAATGCATAGTATAGGGAGCAGTCATGCCAAATATAAGCAGCATCGCGTAATTTTTGGCAACAAGAAGAGACCGGAACGATCACTCCGGGTCAACATAAAGACAGGATAGCGCTGCCACTATGCCCGAAACCGGTAGTTTCCCCCAGCTTATTGTGCTGGGAGGCCTTGAAAGTGCCCTTAATCAGGCACTCACAAGTACACAATACGGCCAAGACCGTCTCGCCGCCCTCCATGGAACCGTGGTGCGAATCCGTGCCGAACGCCCGCGTTCAGTCCTGTATGTGCTGATCTATGAAGATGGTATAGAGCTGCTGACCGATTACGAAGGCAACGTAGACATTCGTGTGCGCGCCCCGTTAGGGGCCATGATTCACTGGTTGTTTACCAGCGGACCACTGGAAGACCACGAATCATTGCGTGTCACCGGCAGTGAGCAGCACGTTACCCAGCTCGCTGAACTGATCAGCCAATTCAGTCTCTGGCCGCTGATCCGCAACTGGCTGGACGACCATGTAAGGCTCAAGGAGCTGCTTGCCCTGTTACGTCGCGAAGATCCTGTCTGGCTCGAGCAATTAGCCACCCTGCCCCAACAGGTCGGCCAGCTGGCCGAACAACAGGCCCAACAACAGTTATTGCAGGAAGACATCCTCGACGAACTGCGACAGATGCGCGGCGAGCTGCAACGGACCCGCAAACTGGATCAGTTTTTCACCCTCATTGGCATGCTGCTGATTTTATTGTCGCTAATGAAAACGTCCAGTTTGTGGGAAACTACTTGGCACGCCTTGCAACAGGATTTCCTGTCACTGGCCATGCTTAGCCTTGGCATTGCCTGCCTGGTGGTCCGGTTACTCCCCAAACGGCTCCGTTAAAAACCGACGCTCTGATGGTCACTGCCTGACACTATAGAACGGGCAAACCAAAGGCGGATCAGGGCTTGTCCTTGAGTCCGAAAATATTCCCCAGACGCTCACTCACCATTTCTGCACTGCTACGCGCCAGTTTACGACTGGCGCCTTCCAGTAACTCTTTGGACGGCAAGTTACGCACCCCTTCCTTCAGCCCTCGTTGAACCCCGTCTTCCACCCGATCCGAGAGGACCTGCGCCGCTTTTTCCACCTGCTCATCCAGCTCCCGTCGCAAGCTGTCACGTAACCGGGGCTGAAAATAAAAATGCGCCCACACACTGACAACCAGCAGTGTAAAAAAAGAACTGAGTAGTGCCGCCGCGACAATCCATGTAACTGACATGACTTTCTTCCTCTGAATGGAGCCCAAACCGGCCCCGAATTAATGCATCTATTTGCACGAATAGCGGCCGACCTTGTTATTAAATAGAGTATGCACCTGATGCTGAACACCGTGAACGCACTTGAGCCTCGCATAGGGTGCCAAGGCCGACAGCGTTGAGCAGGAGACCAAACATAATCTCTGGTGCCGAGGCACCAATGACTGCCGTGGCAAGTCCGCAACGCCAGAAAGCATAGTCAGCTTGTTTTGCAGCAGATGCTATCCTTTTGCCAACGCCACAAACAACCCCTGGCACTCCTGCCAACCGACTTGCAAAAACTGAAAAACCTGCAGGCGAAAATAAACCGGCATCCTCATCTTTCGATGCTCAGGCAATTCTATCAGCTGTGACAAACCCGCAAACGCGGTGAAGATATTTTGACCTCTACGCGCAGCAAGTAGCGGGTCTTCTTAGCATTACCTGGTACCCGCGCTGAGGGACTCAATTACCCTGCATCTACACTCGATGGATTTCGCATCGCATTGAACCTCCAGATCACCTACATCTGCGCACAACGGGGCGGCAGAAGGCGTAGGTCGACCGGTCAACGATACACGAAGCTGCTGTGCCAACCGGCGGAACGCGACCAGCGAACTTGTCGTCACAGGCACAAAAGCAATTGGGTCTAAATCAGCCCCACTTCACAACGTTACTCACACCAACTCGGCACCCAAACCTTATGGCTTGCGTGCAACCAGCACCGCACGGCGTGGTGCCGGGTAACCTTCACGGGTAAGGCTATGATCTTCGGGATCTAAAAAATCAGGAAGCGACTGGAAACGCATCCACTCGGTAGATCGTTGCTCTTGCACCGAGGTATTGCTTTCGTCCACACAGCGCACATCCACAAAACCGCATCGTTCCAGCCAGCGCGAGAGCATAGCCACCGACGGCAAGAAAAACACATTGCGCATCATCGCATAGCGGTCTTGTGGCATTAACACCGTACATTCATCCCCTTTCACCACCAGGGTTTCCAATACCAGCTCGCCACCAGCGCACAACGCCCCCTTTAACTCCAACAGGTGATCCAGAGGTGAGCGCCGGTGGTACAACACCCCCATGGAAAACACCGTATCAAACTGCCCGCCTTCTGCTGGCAGCTCTTCCATACGCAGAGGCAGGAACCACACGGGTAAGTCCGGCGCAAAACGACGTACCGCCAGATATTGCACCAGGAACAGAATGGTCGGGTCGATGCCCACCACGCTACTCGCCCCTGCAGCCGCCATACGCCAGCAGTGATAACCACTACCACAGCCCACGTCGAGAATCCGCCGCCCCCGCAACGATGACAAATGCGGCGCTACCCGTTGCCACTTCCAGTCCGAGCGCCATTCGGTTTCCACCGAAACCCCAAAAAATTCAAATGGCCCTTTGCGCCACGGGATCAACCCCTGTAATGCGAGTTTTACAGCCTCTTCATTCTGCTCACCCGCTCGTCCAATGGTCAGCGTGTTCTGATCCAGTGCGCAGTTCGTCGGCCCAGCCGGCAGGCTATCCAGTGCGGCCATCCAGCGTGGTAGATCACCGTGGGGACGCTCGACCAGGCGCTGACGTGACAGCGCCATAACGGCAGACAAGATTTGCGGAAAAAACAGGGGCTCAAGCCCACGTTCGCAGGCCTGCAGGTATTCAGTAAGCATTAACGCACGGCCAGTAATGAAACAAAGTTAAAACAGCGGAACCAGACATGAATCTGGCGGTAGCCCGCTTTTTTCAGTCGCGTCTCGTGGGCAGCCAGAGTTTCCGGAAGCAGTACATTTTCCAGCGCAGTGCGCTTCTGGCTGATTTCCAGATCGGAATAGCCGTTATTGCGCTTGAACGCATGGTGCAATTCGGTCTGCAGGGCATTCTCCGCTTCATTGGCGAAACGGATTTTCTCCGACAGCACGAGGATGCCACCAGGTACCGTGGCATCGGCCAGGCGCCGAATCAGGGCATCACGTTTTTCCAGGGCGATGAACTGCAAGGTAAAATTGAGCACCGCCATTGAACAGGGGTTGAACGCCATCGCCGCCACATCCCCTTCTTGCAGTGTCACCCGATGGGCTTGACCAGCTTGAGAGAGCAAGTTCTCGGCCTGCTCAATCATGGCGCGGGAATTATCCACCGCCACAATAGGATTACCGGTGTCCCCGGTCAGGGTCGCCATGGCAGTGGCGGCTGCGCCCAGGGAACACCCCAAATCATACAGGCAGGTATCCGGCTGCGCGTACCGGGCCGCCAGCACCCCAATCATGTCGATAATGGTAGGGTAGCCCGGCACCGAGCGGCGAATCATGTCCGGAAAAACCCGCACCACTGTATCGTCAAAAGAAAAGCGCCCCACCTGCGGGTATGACGTAGCGTAAATACGATCTTGCTGATCAGACATTAAGGGCCCCAGTATGCATCTGCGGCACGGATTATAGCGGGGAGTGATGCCCTGAAGAAACGGCTGCAAACGTAACCGTCAAAAAACGGCCACCAAGCAGGGAAAGACAGCAGCGCAAGCCCGCCAGTCAGCAACAATTACCACTGCAGGCTGAGTTGCAAATTCGGATTGAATTCTTCGTCAGCCAAGTCCACCAGATAGTTGTCCACGAAACTTCGGGTTGCCGTATCACGGCCTGTACCCAGGCGAACCAGAGCATCTTGCAGCCTCAACGTTTCGCCGTTGAGGTTTACTTTGGACGCGGACAGGCTTAAGCCCATATCAATGACCGCATACTCCAGATTCTCAGCCTGTCGGCCACCCACTATATGCGCCAGCACTGTCTGCCCATCTTGGCAAGAGATGGAAAGCAAAGACTCACCCGCTGTTATACGTACGTCTCCGGTTTCGATCAACTGATCGACTAGCACTCCAAAAGCGCTGTCCTCAGAGGCCGCGTGGCAAAGCTTTGCTTCCATGCCCGGATTCACTTGGGCCTGGGCTGGCAGCACCACAGAAAAAAACGACACCAATGCCAAAAATCGCATAACAATCTCCTTATCCCCGGCTCCACCGCCAGTGGCTTGCACAGCAAGAAAACCATACCCACGCCCGACGTGGGCATTTCGGATCGGGATTATACGAATTAAATCGTATTTCTGTTAAGTTGTTTCAACCATAAATGCTGTATAAAATAACAACAGTCAATATTTTAGTCTGACGATAATCACATTTATTTAATGAATAAAAACTAGAATCAAGGTCATTAAAAGAATGCATTCAGGTACGATGCTTACTTGGATCAGTGAAAACCACCGGGATATTTTGCGAGTGTTGAATATGCTCACTAGCCACCACCATGGATCATTTTCGTTCCTCACCACAGGCGCTATAGCCCTCACCCTCTGCGGCATTGGGCTGACATTCAATAGCATTAAATGGCAGCTAATCTGCATGACCTGCTTCTTCAGTGGGGTAACCTTGGTGGCTTGCGGTTGCTTCGTGCACGCGATACGACGCCACCGCGCCTGGCAGATTGAAAGCCTGATATTGATGATCTTGATGGTTATTTTTCTAGCAGAGCCCTTACTACCTGCAGTAGTGCAGGACACGTTGACCTATCTTATACCGTAACATTCAGGTATTGGGACAGGGCCAGTTTCATGGCCGTCAGGGAGAGGGGTTTAATCAACTGCCCATTCATGCCAACTTGAGACATGCGCCCTGGGTGTTCCGTGATGGCATGGGCGCTTAGTGCGAGTA
Organism: Alcanivorax sp.; assembly: GCF_040119285.1. Lineage (GTDB taxonomy): Bacteria > Pseudomonadota > Gammaproteobacteria > Pseudomonadales > Alcanivoracaceae > Alcanivorax. The sequence continues at coordinate 147,422 of NZ_JBEDTY010000029.1, read as the reverse complement.
TCTGACACGGTGGCCAGTCACGCTCCTTCTCCAGCGCACGGATATGCTTAGCGCTAGCAAATCCGTCCATCACCGGCATATCCAGATCCATCAACACCAGATCCAGTTTGCCCTCCGCGGCATCAAAAGCATCGACCCCTTGCTGCCCATCTTCAGCAATGATTATGTGCGCAACGCCGAGTCGTTGCAGATAGCCCTTGGTGACCATCTGATTGACCGGGTTATCTTCAACAATCAACACACGCAGTCGGGTAACAGACTCCACAGGCACGGGTTCGGTGACAATGGGGATTACCCCGGGCACATGGCTCCCCAATAACTGCTGAAGATCATTGACCGTGACCACCGAGCGGCGCAGCACGCGAACATCATCCGGCAGCCACTCCGGAGGAGAACAACGCATACCAATCAACAATAGGACATTGATATCGGCCGGGTTCAACCGTGTCATCCGCAACGCTTCTTCAAACAATGCCTGCTCAGGCAAACCATTAACCAGCAAGATACCGCTGTCCACCTCTGCGTTAGGCTCAGCCAGCTGACTAACACTCTTAACCACTTTCACAGTCCGAAAGCGCGGGTCATCACTCAGCCAGCTCGCCAGACTCCCCTGCACATCCCAGAGCCAACTGGCAGGCGGCAGTTCAGCCATCATCGGGATTGTTTCCTGATCGCTATCCAGCTGGATACTGAAGCTGAATCGCGATCCTTGCCCAGGCACGCTGTGAACATGGATCTCTCCTCCCATCAGCGCTACTAGCTCACGGCTGATGGACAATCCCAATCCCGTGCCCCCATAACGGCGTGATGTATTGACTGACGCCTGAGTGAAACGTTGAAAAAGTTGACTCTGCTCCTCATGGCTCAGGCCGATGCCCGTGTCAGTCACCGAGAAAGTATACAGCGGCGCCTCCCCGTGCTGCCGACGGCATACCAGAGACACTACCACCCGCCCATTACGGGTGAATTTCACCGCATTAGCGACCAAATTGATTAAGATCTGGCGCAGACGAATAGCATCACCCATGACATTCGAGGGCGTATGCGAATCCACATCCAAAATCACTAGGGTGCCGTTGTCACTGGCCGGCAGATTGAACATTTGCACGCACTCTGACAGCAGCATCGGCAGATCAAAGTGCTCTTCTACCAACTCCAACTTGCCTGCTTCAATCTTGGCAAAATCCAGCACATCGTTAATCAATGCGGTCAAGGTGCGGCCCGCGCTGTCAATCAGGCTGATATATTCCTGTTGGCGAGGTGAGGGGTCAGTCTCACGCAACAACTCGGCCAAGCCAATGACGCCATTCAACGGCGTTCTGATTTCATGACTCATGCGAGCGAGAAACAAACCCTTCGCCTGGCTCTCCGCGCGGGCATTAATTGCTCTGGAATTAGACCAATACACCCATAGAGCCAAGCTCAACACCAGCATATAAAGCAGTACGATACCCAGCACCATCCAAACCGTGGCCCGAGCTTTCTCTTGGCGGGCATTACCCAACAGCTGATCGGCCAGGGAAATCAAGGTCGCGGATAACCCGTCCACTGATTTCATGGCATTGCGGCTACGATCATAGGCATCCTTCCAAGACACCTGGATACGCGTGGCCAGAATCAGATTCTGCTCAGACCACGTCAAGAAGGACAGCAGCCCCCCCCGTACTAGCCGCCATTGCTGCTGCAGCTCGATAGCGCCTGTGCGCGCCACCAATGCCTTGATTTCACTATCGATAATCGTCACTTGATGTTGCAAGCGCTGCCAGGCATTCTCCAGGCGGCGGGCATCATTGTCCCCCAGATAGCCTCCCCGCAGGCTCACGTACAACGCCAACGCCCGGATCAAGCCAATATCCTCCTGCAACTGCCGAAATGACCCCAACGGCAGAGACAGTACCTCGTTGGGCTCCAGCCCCTCACCAATCGACAGGTCCGACACAAACAATACCGTGGACAGGGCATTGCTTAACCGATGGGTAATTTGATTAACGTTATCAAAAGGGCCGACCACATCCTCCATAGGGATGCCAGTTTTGACCGTCAAATCGCGCCAAGCCTCGCTCAGCAAGCCGGCCTGATCACGCAACCCGGCGGTATCGCGCTGCCTTACGGCGTGGAGAAAGGCCTGTAACCGGCTGCCCGCGCGAGAACGGCTAAGCTCATAACGCGAAACAACGCCCGGGTCCTGAGTGTGAATAGCCGCAGAGGCCAGATCCCGCATGTCATTAAGGGGAGGCACTGCAGCCAACCCTTGGTCGAACAGGCTCACATCTGCACGCATGGTATCGTAGGTATCCAGCAGCCCCAGACGATGCTGCAACAAAAGCCCCGAAGCGATAGCGAATGGCACCGTGATCAACGCAAACAGCAATAACATAGCCGCACTGGTTCGCAGACCCGCAACCGGCAAGCCCGGAGCGGACTGCTCCCTACTTGTCGGCACATCATTATGTGATGGCTTTTCCATCGGCCTGCCCTGAAAATGATTATGCTCGTAGTGTGCCACGAGGGAGCAACCTAAAAACCCTATACATGCCCGCAGAGGCATAAATATTCAGGTGTTCAGGCTGCGCCCCTTCGTCAAAGCAAAAGGTAAGAGAGGGACGCAACTTTGAAAAGGTATGCTGATTACCTGTTGAGGCAGCCCATAACCATATATCCCAAAACACGATATTCACTTTGCCCTGTGCTACGACCCATGAATGTAAAAGTTTGCGATCTTTTGTCCATTGTCACACTAGCGGTTCTGCTATCCGCCTGTGCTGGGAGCCCGGTTCAGGAAACACCGAGCTCACCGCTTCACGTACTGAAGCTCGACAACACCACCCTGAAAGCCACCGGCTCAGAAAACCAGGCCAGAGCCTTGCCCGCGCGCAAGGCGCAACTGGAACAGTATCAAAGCCCCAAAACCCTGGCGGGCTTGCAGTTCGATGGCGAGATCAGTTCCGAACACGCTCGCACTCTTCGCTATCGAGACCCGGAGAATAAAGAACAACTCATTCTTACCCTGTCCGGCTTGCCCGCGGGATGGGATACCATGCCCCCGCAACGTGCCGTGGCAGGCTACTACAGCGAACTGCGCCAACGTCGGATAGACAAGGCATTAAGTAACAGCGCGAACGCACTCAGTATCATCAGCGAGCGGCTGGTTGACCTCGAAGGCAAACCCAGCGCCCAGTCACAAATGCGCTGGGTAGAACCCAACCGCCCGATTCAGAATCAGGCATTATTGGTCACATTGGTCGATGGCAATTTCATTCGTATCAGTAACGCCAGTTATCAACAAAAAACGCTCTGGCTACTTCAACAGGCGAAACGTGTACTGGCGGAATTCAAGGCAGCCCAGAGCGTGACGGCGCCCTGATCACTACATGTTATTCTGAGCCTCACTGTAGGCGGTGCCCGATACCGATTCGGTTTGCGTAAATTCTCCCGTGGTGTTAATCACGCCCCCGCCCAAATGGATGGGTCTTATTCGCTATGACAAACACCGGCTTCACCCTGCACTCGCGTCACCGCCATGCCATCGTTATCGGCGCCGGGCTGGCCGGCGCCACCACCGCTCGTGCCATGGCCGAACGGGGCTGGCAAGTCACCGTATTTGACCCTCAGGGCATTGCCAGCGGCGCGTCTGGAAACTTGGCCGGCGTGGTATACAGCACCCCCAGCCCTCACCTAACCCCACAGAACCGTTTCTACCAAGCAAGCTACCGCCATGCATTAGCCTGGCTATACCGCCATGGCTTTCCCGCCAGTCACAGCGATGGCCAACTCAACGGCGTGATTCAGCATTTCGTGGATGACAAACAACAACAAAAGCTCACCGCTGCCATGGACAGCGGCGCCTGGCCTAGCGACGTGTTGCGACCGGCCAAAGGCGTCAATGCCGTAGAACTGGTGGGTGGCGGCTACCTTCGCCCGGATCGCTGGTGCCATCACATGCTCGACCACCCTGAGATTACCCTGTGCCGCTACACAGTGGCGTCGCTCCACGAAGGGAGCCCCGCCAGTGTGCAGCTGAGTAACGGTAATCAAATGAGCGCTGACGCCGTCATTGTCTGCGCTGCCGGCGCCAGCCAGCAGTTACCCGGCTTGGCCTGGCTGCCTTTAAAACACATCCGCGGCCAAGTCAGTTATTGTCAGGCCACCGAAACCTCACAGCAATGGCAACAAGCTCAGTGCCATGGCGGCTATCTAACCCCGGCGCTGGGCGGCCTGCATTGCGTAGGCGCGACGTTTACTCTACATGACAGCCACCCCTCTCCCACCGATGCCGACGACGCCGAAAACCTAGCACAGTTAAAATATTATCTTCCCGATGCTTGGCAGACTTTGGGGGGCAATGCCATTGTGATCAAAGACCGCCGCGTGGCCTTTCGGTGCCAAAGCCTGGACTTTGTGCCCATATGTGGCCCCTTGCCCGTAGCCACCGACAACCCCCATCGCATAGCCACAGGCCTCTATCTCAACGTTGCCCACGGCAGTCGTGGCATTACCGGCACGCCACTGTGTGCCGACCTGCTAGCCGACCTGATAACCGGGGAGCCCTTGCCTGTAGATTCACAATTGGTTGACGCCTTGGACCCTTCACGGTTTATTCTTCGCAAACGTAAAAAACAACCAGAGTGGAAACCATGACTGTAATCAGCTTACCTATCACCGCCCTGTATGCCGCCCTATGCGGTTTTCTTGTTATCGCCCTAGCTGCCAACGTGGTCCGTTACCGTTTGAATAAGAAGGTATCCTTAGGAGATGGTGGCCACGAAGAAGTGAATCGCGCCATTCGTGCCCACGGCAACTCGGTGGAGTACATCCCACTGGCATTGATTCTGATGGCCTTACTGGAATTCAATAATGGCAGCGGGGCCGCCTTGCACGTCTACGGCATCCTGCTACTGGCCGGACGCTTGTCTTACGCTTATGGCATGCTGGTACCCAGTAGCAGCGCCAACCTGCCCCGGCAACTCGGTATTCTGACATCGTGGATTGTTATTGCCGGCACCGGCATTCAGTTGCTTATGGCCTAATTCCGCTGAGCGTTGCGCCCAGCTTTGTCACACATAAAAGCGCTTCTCGCGCTTTTTAATTCCAAATTTTGAACTTGAAACCACTTATGCCGATGATTGTTCCTTGGAAAGACCTTCCATCCGATACCCTCAACAATCTTCTCGAAGAGTTCGTAACACGGGATGGCACCGACTACGGCGATACCGAAATCTCCACCGCCACCAAAGTAACGCAGGTTCGACAACAGTTGAAACAGGAACAAGTGTTTGTGGTGTTTGATGACACTACTGAGAGTGTTTCTGTGTTAAGCAAAGAGCAACTCAAGGACATTGAGAACGGAGGGTAGCGAGCCGATTGACCCGCACCGCTGTTGAAGTACTCGACGTACGCCACCCAGCCATAAGCGGGCGGTATACAACAGTACACAAGCTAGATAAAGAGGATAAGCCTCGCCCAAGAAAGCGGTTCTTAAAAACCGCAACCTGATGTTTCATATCAGGTTGCGGTTCTATTCCAGATTTTTCGTTCTAATCTTTGTTTCTCACCCCTGCCGAATACGCAGCGTCACCAGAACGGTACGTAAATGCGGAACCGGCACCTTCAAACGATCGGCGATGGTCACCACGTTGCCGAGAATTGCATCCAGTTCGATGGGCCTGTCGTTCAGATAATCCAGCGCCATGGAATTTTTATAGGCGCCCATGGCCCGGGTGCCCGACATATTCTTCTCGATAATGTCGGCCGGCATGGGGTAACCATCGGCTTCTGCCACCGCAATCACCTCTTCCATCAAGAGGCGAAGCAGCGCTTCACCTCCTGGAGCATCAAGCATGGTCAAGGTGTCGGCACCATTAGCCAGAACGCTCAACGGGTTGAACGGTGTGTTCCAGACACACTTGCGCCACCGCTCACCAACCACTGCGTCGGTGCCATTAATATCGATACCGCCTTCGCGGAACAACGTTGCCAACTGCTCGCAGTGCTGATCAAAGCCCATGGGGAAATTCCCCATCACCAGTTGCCCATAAGCCTGGTGCTTTACGGTTCCCGGCCCGGTACGGCTTACGGCAATAAACGCCAGACAGCTCACCAAGGGGTTGCCGGGGAAGGCATCGGCCAGTTCACGCTCGATATCCAGGCCATTCTCAATTAACACCAACCCGGTATCCTCGCCCAGCCAAGGGCGTACCAGTTCAGCCCGATCCTCCCCCGGCAGCACTTTCACGCACAGCAATACGTAATCCGGTATCTGCACCGGGGTATCGCCCGGCTGGTAGACCTGATCCGGGGTCCATGACAGGTCTCCCAACGGGCTAGTAAAACGAAAGCCCGCGGCTTTCACCACATCATAACCGGAACGCAGCACTACACTGACGGCACACCCTGCCCGTTTCAGAATCGCGCCATAGAAACTGCCGATGGCGCCAGCGCCGATTACCAGGATATCCGGCTTGTCACTCCCCATTTTGTGGTTCATCGTCTCTGTTCTCCCAAACCTCGAATACCCTGCTGAATATCCGCATGGGTAACAGCCCCAACATGTAGTGGTCAACTAATTCCGGACCGGAATTTACGTTTTCTTCTGTCACAGTGAAAGCGATGCCACCATTCAAGTCGTGTCGTGTCGTGTCGTGGGGTCGGTGTTGGTTCCAGTAACTCATGCGGTAATCATCGATAGCGTTCTTTGACCCAGGCAAAGTGCGGTTCTATCGCAGGCACACCTCTCATTTACAATGCTCTGTTCCCTTTCCCGGCGGTCGCAGCGGCACTCCAGCTCCTGAATAGGGCGCTGTTGCGGGTAAGCGGCTTGCCTGTGGGAATGCCCCGCTGACGTTCAGCTTCAAGCTGCTTGATCCAGCACTAAGCTGGCAGCTTCCTATTTGAACTCAAGTGTTAAAGGGACGCCGTTGTCTGGTCATCTGGCACCTCGCTTAGAGTGATAACGTACCACCTCCGTTGGTGTCCGGAGTCAAACAACTTCCCTACAATTCACAACGGGGACATTAGTGTGGGCACGCAGAAACACATAAATAGCGTGCTCTCTCTAAAAATCAAAAACTTGGAATTCGAAAATCGACAAAATTGACAGGCATCGCCCATGAAACCAAGGGGGCAACTTGAATAGAGTAAAGCCGCTGGCGACCTTGAAGTATTAATCAAATATACGCTAAAGCCAGCCACTGGCGGAGCTGGTCTCTATTGGCTACTCGAGGGATTAGTAAAGCGTCACGGTTCTACACGAGAAAAATACGCACCGCCTCGCTGGGTCGAAAAGTTGGCGGCATTTATATTTACAAGTGCCCTGTCTTTACGTAAATCAATGCACCATCTTCTTTGGTGAAGGGGCTGTGCCGACTTAGATGAGGGCTACGTAGCCATGAGCCTTTAGCGTAGCTACCATACTCATCATGGAAGGTACCCTCTAATACAAAAATTTCTTCTCCACCCCAATGCTGATGAGCAGTAAATTGAGTGTTTGGCGCCCACTTCACCAGAGCTACGTGTTCACTTTCAAACTCATGCAGTGGCATCACTTTCAGGCCAGCGACTAGCCCCTGACGCCATGGTTGTGCTTGGGTATCGATGACCTTTTGCTCTGTATCTTTTTCGTCGAACTGCTGTAATTTAACGAAAATAGTCGCCCCCTCCTTACCGATTTTAGGTGTGTGTGATGTACCAATAGGGTTGCGTACATAACTGCCTTTGCCATAGCTTTGATACTCATCAGAAAACACGCCTTCAAGCACAAAAAACTCTTCTCCACCGGAATGAATATGTGGCGAGAACTCACTAAAAGGCTCATAGCGAACAAGCGAGGTGGCACGTGCAGTTTCACCCCCCACCCTATCGAGCATCATTCGTTGCACACCCGGCATCGGCGATTCCACCCAGTGATAGTCATCCGGTTGAATCACGATGCGTTGTGAAAAATCTGCATTTATTCGTATCGTCATGTTAAGCGCCTAACAAAAAATTTAGTCCCTACCTGCCATTACGCCCCATCTACACTCCCCAATAGCACCAGTGAGCCCGCTGGATCCAGGAGTTAAGAGAAACACGATACTGCTCGCAATGTCATTCGATCCCCCATCCACCAATCGGATGAAAATCAGTAAATCCTGCCAAGGCATCATCCACTTTCGCAGGGTCAATGGATGTTTCATACAGGGGCGTTTCTACCACCGCAAGAAAGACTGCATTAACGCTAATATTGTTCTGCCAGCTCTATTGCCATGGATTACGTTAAAGGCAAGCACAATCGACGTTTCCATGTGGACTCGCGATGAACTCATACAAAGGGCCACACGGCCCTTTCTTGAAGCCCTCCCTCCGTCATTTCCTCACTGGGCAATTCAAAGAATCACAAGATGATTAGGCAGTTCATTTTTCTGCTCGGTGGCGGGCACGTGGTTGGCCAGCTTGTCGCCGCAGGCAGCCACGCATTCTTGGAAGCCCTCTGCCACTTCACCGTTTTTCAGCTTTGCAATAAAGGCATCCACCATGCTTTGCCATTCACTGTCTGGCACATGCTGGGCGATACCCTGATCGGCCAAAATTTCCACATAGTGCTCGGCTTCGCTAACAAAAATCAGCACGCCGGTTGCGCCTTTGGTGCGATGAAGCCCCTGTTGCAGAAACGACTGGCGCGCCAGCCCAGCAGCGCGAGTTTGCTGTAACCGCCGTGGCACCAGGCGAAACTGGATCGGTTTCAGCCGAAACACCACCGCGAGCGCCAACAACACCCCCCACTGCAGCAGAAAGGCTTCAAACGGGGTAAGCCACACCGGCAGGAAAAGCAGTAACGCTGGCACTAACAGCGATAACAGCGCAGCCCACATGACTGTCACATAACGGTAGTCATCCGCCTGACGCGCCAGCACGGTCACCATTTCCGCATCGGTACGCGCTTCCTGTTCGCTGATGACGCGGGCCAAAGCGCTCTGAGCATCGTGATCCAGCAACATTACCAACCTCCCGAGGCGCCACCGCCTCCAAAACCACCACCGCCGCCGCCGAAGCCGCCGCCACCGAATCCACCACCGCCGCCAAAGCCGCCCATGGGCACCGGCAGGAACATGCCGCCACGGCGGCCACCCCGGCCTCCGCCGCCTCCAAAGGACAACAGGAAGGTAATCACTACCATACCAATCAGTATGAGAAGAGCCTTGAGGCCGCTGGGTTTGTCGCGGGGTTGGCGTTCGCCTTGATATTCACCCTGAATGGCGGCCTGGATGCTCGTCACCCCAGCCTGAATGCCACCATAAAACTGACCTTGGCGGAACGCGGGCAAAATTTCTTGCTGAATGATCACGCTGGACAGAGCATCGGTGAGCACGCCTTCCAAACCATAGCCCACCTCAATGCGCACCTTGCGGTCATCGGGCGCCACAATCAGCAACACGCCATTATTATTTTCTTTGCTGCCAATGCCCCACTCGCGGCCCAATTGATAGCCATAATCGGCGATGTCATAGCCCTGCAAATCGGACAAGGTAACCACCACCAGCTGGTTAGACGTATTTTGTTCCGCCGCCGCCAACGCCTGTGTAAGGCTCTGAGTTTGAGCGGGCGTCAGCAACCCCGCTTCGTCCACCACCCGTCCCGACAGCGCCGGAAATTTCGGCACCGCCCACATCGAGGTGCTAAGCAACAGAACGATCAGTGCTAAATAGCGCATCAGTTAAAGTTCACGCTGGGGGCCTGGTCCGCATTTTCAGCCGTGGCCTCATAGGTTTCGCGGGTTTCCATGTCACTGTACAAAAAGCTGTGCCAGAGACGACCGGGAAAGGTGCGAATCTCGGTGTTATACTGCTGCACGGCCGCAATGTAATCCCGACGTGCCACGCTGATGCGGTTTTCCGTGCCCTCCAGTTGCGATTGCAGGGCCAAAAAGTTCTGATTAGCCTTTAGATCTGGATAGCGCTCAGCTACCACCATCAAACGCTGCAAAGCAGAACCGAGCTGGCGCTGAGCCTGTTCGAACTGCTTTAGCTTTTCTGGATTGTTCAGCATGTTGCCATCCACCTGAATGGAGCCGACCTTGGCTCGGGCTTGGGTAACATCCACCAACACTTCTTTCTCGTGGCTAGCATAGCCTTTAACCGTATTCACCAAGTTGGGGATCAAGTCGGCACGGCGCTGGTATTGGTTTTCTACCTGTGACCAAGCGGCTTTCACTTGCTCGTCATAGCTCGGGATATTGTTAATACCACAACCACTTAACCAGCCTACTAGCAAAACCAGCATGGCACTGCGCCATAGCGTTGCCATGCTTGACCTCGGCCAGACGCTCAGTGTGTTTGTCATCGATCGTTTCTCCATCATGGTGTTTAATTATCCACCCGGGGTGGCTCACTCAGTAAGTGATTCAATCCAGACTGACAGCGGTCGTTGCCGCTTTTCCGCCATCAAGGCCGCGAGCAAGTACTGTTTATCGCGGCGACTTAGCCGTTTAATGCGTGCTTCCAGCTGACTGGCGGAGCCTCTATCGCCTCCGGGCAGCAGCAATACCGGGCGTACCGGGCGGCGAGCCCGCGTATAACGGGCGCCTTTCGGGCTAGTGTTATGTTCATGAACCCGACGCGCCGGCTCCGTGCTGATACCGGTATACAGCGACCGATCCGCACACTCCAGCATATATACCCACCACTGTTGCATGGTTTTACACTCACCCCTGCGAGGGCTGCTATGATGCCAGAGACAGTGCGCGCACTTAAGCGCCTTTACAACAAACCTCAAACGACAAGGATGCAAGTATGGTTACCTATCTCTATTGGTTTCTGGTAGCAGCACTAGTCATTGGTGCACTATTTGGTGTTGGCGTACGGCTAGGCAAATGGAAGCCCGCCTTGATTATCGCTGTGATCATCTGGCTCATCGCTACCCTCGCCTATTATTTCTGGTTACAGCAGGTGTTTGTGAAGCGCTTTGGCGGCACCATGCATATTTCCGTGCCGGAAGAGCAATACCATATCAGTGCCACGTGGAAAGATGACAACATGTGGATTGAAAACTACAATCCGGAAACCAACCAATGCATTTTCCAGGAATATTCCCGCGGCAATATGCTGGAAGGTAAGGTGGTCATTAAAAACTGTAACCCGCTGCAAAGCACCGGTATGGTTCTGCCCAAAGATTCCGCCGCCCAGTAATATCCCTGCTCTCTAAAGCCTGATTGTCAGCTCTGCAAGGGCTGGCTTCAGGCCCTGTTTCAACCTGGCACAGGAAGACCGATGACCTCTTCGCTAAATACCCTGCTAGACACCCTGAAAACCCACCCCGACACCGTTACCTTCGACGCGGTACAAGCCGTGATCTCTGAACATTACCGTTACACGCCTGCAGCCTTCAGCAACGGCCACGGTGATGATTGCGTGCGCAATGATGCTGGTACGAATGAAGGATCCTGCAAGGTACTGGCCTTCGCCAAAATCAATTTCCTTTCTGACGCTCAGACGCTGGCCTGCTTCGGCCACTTTTACCGCGATCATGTTCTGGGTAATCCGGACGGCAGCGACCACGCCAATATCCGCACTCTCATGCGTCATGGGCTGACCAATGTGGCGTTTGATACTCCGCCTTTGGCCGCAAAGTAACGATTCACCGTCCCCCGGCCAAGCTGATGAGCAACACCTCTTGACCCTTTACTCTTTATTAACCGAATTAGCGATACACCTTTAGCGGTTACTTACCCAACGCACATAAGGCTCCGCCAGCAGACATCACCACAAATCCTCCCCCCCTGCGCCAATCCTGATTCAACCCAGAGCCTAGCGGTAACCGCAATTATCATGGTGGCAGCCTCCATATGAGCCTGCTATTGTGATTGATCCACCCATCAGCCCCGATGAGTCCCGTGAAAGTTCGTAACAGTAAAGAACAACAGCGGCATCGCCTGGAACGCGATATGGAACGCTTTCTTTCTGAAGGCGGGGCCATTAATGAAGTACCGAATGGTGTGAGTGGCGCCGATGCTGTATCCGGCAAAGGGCACCAAACCGTGCTGTTTAATGGCCCCCGCCAGAATCAGCGCACAGACCTGAGTCAAGTGGCTGCCAACATAGACTCTCGCAAACATAAACCTCGTCGCCAGCAGCTCAATGCCCGGCCACGACGTGAACTCATTTACGACGACTTCGGCGAACCTCTTCGCTGGGTCTGGCAAAATAAATAATCTCGCTGAAACTCAGCAAAGGACAGGTCTATGAAACGGCTCTTCTTACTCGCATCCCTCATTTTTGCCGGCCAGACCGGGTATTCAGACATCATTGAAACCGAAGTCACCCTGCCTGACGGCCTGGGCAAGGGCGTCATGTACCTCAATGATCGCCAGAAAGACCCCGGGCCCGGGGTAATTGTGGTACACGAATGGTGGGGCCTGGATGACTATGCCCGCAACCGCGCCCACATGTTGGCGGAAGCGGGTTACACCGCTTTTGCGGTAGATATGTACGGCACCGGCAAAGTTGCCAGCCATCCGAAAGATGCGAAAAGTTTTATGGAAACCGCATTATCAAACCCGGAAACCATGAATGCCCGCTTTCAGGCTGCTCGCACCCTGATGCTCAAACAGCAGCAAGTTGAGCCAGGGCGACTGTTTGCCATCGGCTACTGTTTTGGTGGCGCAGTGGTGCTGGAACAGGCCCGCCGGGGTACTGATTTGGCCGGCGTAGCCAGCTTCCATGGCAGCCTGGGCACCGAGAACCCGGCAAAATCCGGCGAGCTGAAAGCACGGGTTCTAGTCGCTACAGGGCAGGCTGACCCCATGGTGCCCGCAAAACAAGTAAGTGGTTTTGTCAGCGAGATGACCGCTGCCGGAGCCGATTTCCAATTACTGAGTTTCCCGGAGGCCAAGCACGGCTTCACTAACCCCGGGGCCGATGCTGCCGGTGAGCGATTCGAAATGCCCCTGGCCTACAGCGCTCATGCGGATCAGGTGAGCTGGGAGGCACTGATCGACTTCCTGGAACAGCCGAAGTAACCCGCACCACCCGAGCGCAAAGACGCGCGCCATGCACCATGCCGGCACACTTCATCGCGCCGGCATGGTATCCGCAATTCTGCTCCCCTCCCCCTAATATCCAATGCCAAGCCGTGCCTTGTGCGGCAGGCACGGTCTTTTCGTCTTTCCTGATTCAGGTTGGCACTTCCTTTGCTTTATTACGGGTAGAGGAATCGAATGGCTTTGTTGCCATCAAGCACTCAACACAATCTGCACCAATAGAAAGCTAGGGTTCCGATCGGCTACGCCAGCAGCCGATGCCTGGTCCGAGAGCCTTCGACCTTCTTGGCGCCGATAGATTGGCAGCAGCATCTACCGGCAGGGGGTTACACGGCGGGACAAAAGCCCGGGAGGACACGATGACAGCAGTGTCATTGGATTCCTCTTCGTCCGTAGCCAAGGAGGTCCGACATGACCCGTTCCCTATGCAAGATAGCTGCCGCTGCAGCACTCGTTCTGTTTACCACGCTCACACCTGTTACTGCACTGGCCAAAGATTCTTTTAGCGTCTGCTGGTCTATCTACGTGGGCTGGATGCCGTGGGACTATGGCGCCCAGCAAAAGATCGTCGACAAGTGGGCAGCCAAATACGACATCACCATCGATGTGGTACAGATCAACGACTATGTGGAATCCATCAACCAGTACACTGCCGGTGCCTACGACGGCTGCGCCATGACCAACATGGATGCCCTGACCATTCCCGCCGCCGGGGGTGTGGACTCTACTGCCCTGATTGTGGGGGATTTTTCCAACGGTAACGATGGCGTGGTGCTCAAGGGCACTGACACGCTAGCCAACATCAAGGGCCAGGATGTAAATCTGGTAGAACTGTCCGTTTCTCACTACTTGTTGGCCCGCGCACTCGACACTGTCAACTTGAGCGAAAAGGACCTGACCGTGGTGAACACCTCCGACGCCGACATGGTGGCCGCCTTCACTACCAAGGGGGTCACTGCTGTGGCCACCTGGAATCCCCTACTCAGCGAAATCACCGCCATGCCGGACAGCCACAAGGTCTTCGACTCTTCAAAGATCCCGGGCGAAATCATCGACCTGATGGTGGTGAACACCGAAACCCTCAAAGCCAACCCGAACTTCGGTAAGGCACTCACCGGTGCGTGGTATGAAATCATGGCCACCATGTCCGCCGATGACGATGCCGGCAAGGCTGCCCGCACCTTCATGGCCAAAGCGTCCGGCACCGATCTAGCCGGATACGACGCTCAGCTGGCGTCAACCCGCATGTTCTACAAGGCCAGCGAAGCGGTGACGTTCGTCAACAGCCCCGAGCTGAAAGACACCATGCAGAAAGTGGCGGAGTTTTCATTCGATCACGGCCTGCTCGGGGAAGGCGCTCCGGACGCCGGCTTCGTCGGTATCGAAACCCCGGTTGGCGTATTCGGTAGCGAAAGCAATGTGCAGCTGCGCTTTATCGCCGATTACATGGCCATGGCCGCCGACGGGAAGCTGTAACACCTGAAGGCTCAGGTCGAGGCCGGACAGAGTTAGCTTTTTTCGGCGTCGACCATTGCACTAGCTCCGACACTTACCAGTGGGAATCCCCATGAAGAAACTGATCAACAGACAGCCCAGCAGGGCAGCAAGCTGGGCATTGGGGCTACTTCCCTTTGCACTGCTGATTGTCGTTTACATGTTGGCATCAGATGCACGTCTTGCCGACAATCCAAACGACAAACTCCTGCCTGCACTGGACAGTTTTGTTCAGGCCATTAATCGCATGGCATTCGAGCCCAGCAAACGCAGCGGTGAGTACCTGCTTCTCGCCGATACCCTGGCCAGCCTGCAACGTTTGGCTATCGGTGTAGCCATCAGCGCCCTGGTTGCCATTATCGTGGGCATTGGCAACGGCAGCATCCCCCTGATCCGCTCCACATTTTCACCGCTGGTCACAGGGTTGTCGCTGGTTCCCCCCATGGCCATGCTGCCGGTGCTGTTCATCATTTTCGGGCTGGGCGAACTGGCCAAGGTGATGCTCATTATCATCGGTATCACGCCCTTCATGATTCGTGACCTGCAACAGCGGGCGATGGAAATTCCTGCAGAACAAATCATCAAGCTACAGACGTTAGGCGCCAATACCTGGCAGATCATCACCCGGCTGGTGTGGCCGCAACTGATGCCACGGCTAATCAGCGCAGTGCGTTTGTCGCTAGGCCCCGCCTGGCTTTTCCTGATCGCCGCCGAAGCCATCGCTGCCACCGAAGGGCTGGGCTACCGGATCTTCCTGGTACGTCGCTACCTGTCCATGGATGTGATTCTGCCCTACGTGGTGTGGATCACTCTGTTGGCCTTCGCAATAGACTTAATTCTCAGCCGCTATTCGCAATGGCGCCACCCTTGGTTCCACCAGAAAGGCCATTAAGGAGCGTGCACCATGGCGATTATCGAAATGAAAAATCTGTGGAAAGAATACGGTGAACAAGTCGTGCTGGAACGGCTGAACGCCACCGTGGAAGAAGGCGAATTCGTCACCATTGTCGGCGCCTCTGGCTGCGGCAAGACCACCTTCCTGAAACTTCTGCTCGGCACCGAACAAGCCACCCGAGGCGAGCTGCTGCTGGATGGTCAGCGGCTGCCGGCGGAGCCGGACGAAAGCCGTGGCATCGTGTTCCAGCGCTACTCGGTGCTCAATCACCTGACCTCTTTGGAAAACGTGATGCTGGGCGGCGAATTGCAGAGCAACCGCTGGCTGGGCATCAGCTTCGGCAAGACACGGCGCCAACTTCGTAAGGATGCCTTGAAAATGCTCGAATCCGTGGGCCTTGGCCAGGCGGTCGACAAGTACCCCCACGAGCTTTCCGGCGGTATGCAGCAGCGCCTTGCACTGGCCCAGGCTCTGATCAAAAAGCCACGTATCCTGCTGCTGGACGAACCTTTTGGCGCCCTGGACCCGGGCATTCGTGCCGACATGCATACGCTGGTGCTGACACTCTGGAAAGAGCAAAAGCTGACCGTGTTCATGATCACCCACGACATTACTGAAGGCTTCTATCTGGGTACACGATTGTGGGTATTCGACAAGCCTCGGCTGGACCCGCAGGCCCCCGACGCCTACGGCGCCCGGGTGACCTACGACTTGCCGGTGGGCGACTGCCAGAGCGGCACCCTCAGCGACATCAACCAGAACGTGGGGCGTACCAGCCGCGTTCTCAACGACACTCTGTAAGACGACAAGGACTTCATCATGAGCGAAAGCCTTTACACCACCACCCTGCCCGGCAGTGCCCACTGGTCCCTGCGCGTACGCCGCGGTATGCAACTGCGTCTCACCGACCCGCAAGGCGGCGCCAATCTCTCAATGCTGATGTACAACCCGGAGATGCCGCTGGAGCGCTATAACGCGCCAGATAGCCTCAAGGGGCAGCACACCTTCAAGCTCACCAAAGGAAATTGCCTGTACTCCGACATGGGCCGTGTCTTCGCCTCCATCGTGGAGGATGAATTTGGCTGGCACGACACCGTGTGCGGCACCCTTAGCGAAAAAGCCCTGCAAGAAAAATATGCCGTGCGTTCCTACCAGGACTGCCACAACCAGTGGACCCTGAGCGGGGAGCACTGCTTCCTCACCGAACTGGCCAAATACGGCCTTACCGAACGGGATATGGCAGCCAATCTGAATCTGTTTTCCAAAGTCGCCGCCGATAACGACGGCAAGCTGGTATTCGATCCATCTGCGGCAAAAGCCGGTGCACACGTCACCCTGCGTTTCGAAATGGACACCCTGGTGATAATGCACACCTGCCCGCATCCACTGAATCCGGCCGAAGACTACCCCATCAAGCCAGTACACATTGAGATGCTGAAAGCTGCCCCTGTAGCGGACGATGACTACTGCAAAAATGCCCGCCCTGAAAACGGCCGCGCCTTTGAAAACAATCGCCTGTATCACTTGGGCCTGTAATTTTCAGTAAAAGCGCTGTTTGAGGCGCCAAGGAAAGACCCATGATCAAAGAAAGCCAACGTCAACCGGAGCAGGCCTTCTTCCGTGAAGAAGTGGCGGCCGGCGACTATTTCATCCGTATCATCAAGAAAGGCCAGACTGTTCGCCTGCTGGATCTGGAGGGCAACCAGGCTGCCGACACCCTGTTCTACAATGCGGCAGATCCTGCTGAGCGTTACAGCGCCGTGGATACCATCCGTGAACAGGGCAATGTGTATCTCACCGCCGGCACCGTACTGATGAGCAACCGCATGAACCCGTTGCTGAAAATCGTTGCCGATACCTGTGGTCGCCACGACACGCTGGGCGGCGCTTGCGCCACCGAAAGCAATACCGTGCGTTACAGTCTGGAAAAGCGCTGCATGCATGCCTGTCGTGACAGCTGGATGCTGGCCATTAACCAGCACCCGGAATTCCATCTTGCCAAGCAGGACATCACCCACAACATCAACTTCTTTATGAATGTGCCGGTGACGGCCGAAGGCGGCCTGACCTTTGAAGACGGCATTTCTGCCCCGGGTAAATACGTTGAACTGACCGCCTGCATGGATACGCTGATCCTCATTTCCAACTGTCCTCAGTTGAACAATCCCTGCAACGGTTACAACCCGACACCCATTGACGTTCTTATCTGGAACGACTGAGCACCGACCAATTTCCCTGGGGACGACCCCGGCGGCCAAGGCTATAAAGACGGGACGGCCCGTCATCTGTCCCAGAGACAGCCCGACAAGAGAAAAAGTCATGTTCAACAAGGTTTTGATTGCCAATCGCGGTGCCATTGCCACCCGCGTTACCCGTACCCTCCAATCCCTGGGCATCACTTCCATAGCGGTTTTTGCCGAGGCCGACCGCGATTCCCTGCACGTACGTTACGCCGACAAAGCCTTCTGCCTAGGGGAAGGCAATGCCCAGGATACCTATCTGAATCAGGATAAGCTGTTTGCCCTCATGGAAGAACATGGCGTAGAAGCCGTGCACCCCGGTTACGGTTTTCTCAGTGAAAACCCGGACTTTGTGAAGGGCTGTGAAGCCCGCGGCATTGCCTTTATTGGCCCAACGCCCGAACAAATGGACACCTTCGGCCTCAAGCACACCGCTCGTGCCCTGGCAGAAAAAAACGATGTTCCTCTACTGCCAGGTACCGGCCTGCTGAATGATAAAGAGGCAGCACTGAAAGCGGCTGAAAAAATCCGTTATCCGGTCATGCTGAAGAGCACAGCCGGCGGTGGCGGCATCGGCATGCAAATCTGTGACAATGCAGAAAACCTAGACAAGGCTTGGGATAGCGTGCGCCGCCTCAGCGCCAACAATTTTTCCAATGATGGCGTCTTTATAGAAAAATATATCGCCCGCGCCCGTCACATTGAAGTCCAGGTATTCGGTGATGGCAAAGGCCAAGCCGTTACCCTCGGTGAACGCGACTGTTCCGCCCAGCGTCGCCACCAGAAAGTGTTGGAAGAAACACCGGCCCCCAACCTGCCCGATCATGTTCGCCATGAACTGCACGATACTGCACGCACGCTTATGCAAGCGGTGCATTACCGCAATGCCGGCACAGTGGAATTCATTCTCGATCAGGACACCAACACTTTCTACTTTCTGGAAGTGAATACCCGCCTGCAGGTGGAACACGGTGTCACCGAACAGATTTTCGGCGTCGATCTGGTGGAGTGGATGATCAAACTGGCCGCTGGCGAGCTGCCCGCACTGAACTCACTCGGCCCCTTTACTCCCAATGGTCACGCCATTCAGGCGCGGATCTATGCCGAGGACCCGGCCAAGGATTTCCAACCCAGCGCCGGCCTGCTGACTGCTGTCACCTTTCCTGAAGCAGATGGGCAAGCATTGCGTATTGATCACTGGGTGGAAGCCGGGCTTACCGTTTCTCCCCTGTTCGATCCCATGCTAGCCAAGGTCATCATTCATCAAGCCGATCGCGATAGCGCACTGAACGCACTGGCGCAGACCCTGGATGGCATCACCCTGGAAGGTATTGAGACCAACCGGGAATATGTTCGCACCATTCTGGCCAACCCGGTATTTGCGCAAGGGCGAATGACCACCCGCTACCTCAATGATTTCCGTTACCGACCTTTTACCGTAGATGTACTGGCCGGCGGCACCATGACCACAGTACAGGATTACCCTGGCCGGAGTGGCTACTGGCCCGTGGGCGTGCCCCCTTCAGGACCTTTTGACAACCTCAGCTTCCGTCTCGGTAACCGCCTGCTGGGCAACGACGAAGCCGCCGCCGGACTGGAATTCACGCTTAACGGCCCAACGCTGAAATTCAACCAGGCCACCCGCATAGCCCTTACTGGCGCGGACATGCAGGCCTCTCTGGATAGCCGTCCGTTCCCCCCTTATCAGGTCATCCAGGTACAACCAGGTCAGGTGCTAAAACTGGGCAAAGTAAGCGGCGAAGGCGCTCGCGCCTATCTTGCTATTGCCAGCGGCATCCAGTGCACCCCCTATCTGGGCTCACGCAGTACTTTTACCCTCGGCCAGTTCGGTGGTCACGGTGGCCGCGCCCTGCGCACCGGCGATGTGCTGCACTTTTCTGAAGATACAGGCATAACAGCCCGCGTGGAGGTGCCGGCAAGCTTGAAGCCCGAGCTTGGCAAAGCCTGGACCCTGCGGGTGATCTACGGCCCCCATGGCGCCCCGGATTTTTTTACCGACGACGACATGGCCATGTTTTTCTCCACGGACTGGCAAGTGCATTACAACTCCAGCCGGACCGGTATCCGCCTAGTGGGCCCCAAACCAAACTGGGCACGCAGTGATGGTGGCGAGGCCGGCATGCACCCTTCCAACATTCACGACAATGCTTATGCAGTAGGCACAGTGGACTTCACGGGCGACATGCCGGTCATCCTCGGCCCGGACGGGCCGTCACTGGGTGGCTTTGTCTGCCCCGCCACTGTGGTACTGGCCGACCGCTGGAAGCTGGGGCAACTAAAAGCCGGCGATACCCTACGTTTTGAAGCCATCAGCCTGGACGATGCGGATACACTTGCCGCCGAACAAGACCACTGCGTGTCCTCACTCGTTGAGCCGGCTAAACAGGTAAAAAGTGCTGGCATTACCACACCGGTGCTTAATACCCTTAGCAAACAAGAAGCCGGCGTAGACGTGGTTTACCGCGCCGCTGGAGACCGTTATCTACTGGTGGAATACGGCCCCCTAGTGCTGGATCTGCGCCTCCGATTTCGCGCCCATGCGCTCATGCTGTGGCTTGAACAGCAAAAACTCCCCGGCATTATTGAACTGACGCCCGGTATCCGCTCCTTGCAGATCCATTTCAATCCACAGGTTCTTACTCGCCAGCAACTGCTCAAAGACCTAGCCGGTGCCGAACATGCCCTACAGCAGCAGGATGATCTGGAAGTCCCTTCGCGCATCGTACATATCCCGCTGAGCTGGGATGACCAAGCCTGTCATCAAGCCATCGAAAAATACATCCAGTCGGTGCGCAAGGATGCCCCCTGGTGCCCGTCTAATCTGGAATTTATCCGTCGCATCAACGGGCTGGACAGCATTGATGCTGTAAAAAATATTCTGTTCAGCGCCAGCTACGTGGTGATGGGGTTGGGTGATGTCTACCTGGGTGCGCCAGTGGCTACCCCCTACGACCCCCGCCATCGTCTGGTCACCACCAAGTACAACCCCGCCCGTACCTGGACGGCAGAAAACTCTGTGGGCATCGGCGGCGCTTACCTGTGTGTGTACGGCATGGAAGGCCCCGGCGGTTATCAGTTTGTCGGCCGCACCCTGCAGATGTGGAACCGTTACCGCAAAACACGAGTCTTCGACCAGCCCTGGCTACTGCGTTTCTTCGACCAGATTCGCTTTTACGAGGTAAGCCACGAAGAACTTAACCAGATTCGCCGAGATTTCCCCAAGGGGGATTACCCGCTGAAGGTGGAAGAAACGACCTTCAGCCTCAGTGCTTACCAGCAGTTCCTGGACGACAACCAACAGGATATTGCCACCTTCACCGACGTCCGCAATCAGGCATTTGATGAAGAACTGCAACGCTGGGTGGACAGTGGCCAGATCAATTTCCAGTCCGAGCAGAATCTAGAGGCAGACAATGGACCTGAAGAAGTGGATGGCACTCCAGTGGAATCCCCTGTAGCAGGCAACATCTGGAAACTGAACGTGTCCGAAGGCGACCACGTGCAAAAAGGTGACGTGGTGGCTGTGCTTGAATCCATGAAGATGGAAATTGAAATCTACGCCCCGGGCTCAGGAAACGTCATCACTGTTTCCCGCCAGGAAGGTCAGCAGATCAATGCGGGGCAAGCGATCATGGTGCTGGATTGAAAGCCTTTTAAAGAGACTCTGAAAAACTGCAGCCTCTTGATCTGTCCAGAAAGACCATAACAATATCGCCACCGTTGCTGTTATTGCGATAGCAAGGATGCTTGGATTCATGCCCTACGTATTTTTTCGCGATAGTAGGCGCTCGGAAATGAATGCAAAACGAGGGCTATGAACACGCCTTATTATCTGTGTCGTTGATGCCAATCGACAGTGCGGTTCTCCCCTGCCGCACCGAGGGCGGGCCTAGCGGAATTGCTCGGCATGGCCCCAACGTCCTGGCATTCAACAATACAGATTGCACTCGCGCGCTGATGAACGCCCCAGCCCATTCAGCGCTACCGGCATTTGAGTGAGCAACGCCACCTTCTTTGAAACCCGCCGCCTGTAACACCTGAGCTAATGGCGGGTAGAAACTCGCCCTCTCCCCTAACGCCGTCACCCACACCTCTAACCCGTTAGCACTCTCTGGCTGCCCCTCATTCACCGGCAAGTTATACGCGTGAACTTCCCGCAAGCGCCCTTTCTTCAAGGGTTGTCATTGCTGGCCTTCTGCCGGCGGGGCCGCTTTACCAATTCCCCTAGACAATTCGGACATCGGCAAGCATGAATGGTGCAGCAATCGACACAAAAGGTGCATTCGTAGGAGCAAATATACGCTTGCTCATCGGCGGCCAAGGTGCACTGACATATTTCACAGCTAGATCGCATTTCAAGCATGCACATTTACCCGATTAGTGCGTCTTCACTTTTTCTTTTCCGCAGCGCTCACAACGGTAAACCGTCACCAGCTTTCCTTGCTTCACATCAAACCGCTTTTCCTTACAGATCAACCACCTGTGGAACCCGTGCTGGCACATGCCTCTATTCGGCGTTTTCTTTTGCGGTTTCTTGAACGGCAGAATATCGCCCATTCGCTCATCACCATGAAATCCAATCGTCGCTAGAGCATACCGCAAATTTTGCTTGCCAGTTTCGCGATTGGCCGACACAAACACCGCCATCCCCACAATTTGCAGCAAACGCCCGCTCAGCCGACGCCAGGCCCGTGCCTGCAGTCAGGCCCTTGTCTATGAAATCCGATTCACCCATCGAAGGGGGGCGTACAAACCCGTATAATTCGCCACCCAAGCAATCACCGGCAGCGACAATGACTGACTTTATCCCCGGCCAGCGCTGGCTGAGCGAATCCGAAACTGAGCTGGGCCTCGGCATCATCAAGGAATTGGATTACCGACTGGTCACCGTGGAATACCCGGCGGTAGAGGAAGAACGCACCTACGCAAAGAATAATGCCCCCCTGTCCAGGGTCACTTTCGACAGCGGCGACACCATCCGCACCGCCGATGAAATGGAGCTCGTGGTTACCGAAGTTAACGAGCTTAATGGACTCAAGATCTACATGGCTCACCCCAAGGACGGCAGCCCAGACGATATCCAGCCGGTGCCGGAGACCAATCTTGGCCATACCCTACGGCTGACCGCCGCCTTAGACCGTCTGTTATCCAACCAGCTTTCCTCCAACCGCTGGTTCGAACTCCGTATCGATGCACTCCATGCCCATTGCCGCCAACAACAATCTGCCATTAAAGGGCTACGGGGGCCTCGCATTGATCTGATTGGTCACCAGCTATATATCGCTGACCAGGTCGCTAACCGCTTTGCCCCCCGGGTTTTGCTTGCCGACGAAGTCGGCTTGGGAAAAACCATTGAAGCAGGCCTGATCCTGCATCAACAGTTGCTCACCGGTCGCGCCAAGCGAGTGCTGGTGGTAGTACCGTCGCCCTTGGTCCACCAGTGGTTCGTAGAAATGGTGCGCCGTTTCAATCTGCATTTTTCCATTTTTGATGCCGAGCGCCTGAACGCCCTGCAACCGGAGGACAGCATCAAGGACATGCTGGCGCAGATTATCGAAGAGGAAAACACCTCGGACGAAGACGCTGACGAAACAGCCAGCCGTGTCAGCGCCGCCAGTGGTGACGACAATCCGTTCCTCAGTGAACAGCTAATTTTGTGCAGCACGGACTTTCTCAGCGAGTGCGACATTGAGCAACTGGCCGCTGCCGACTGGGACTTGCTGGTGGTCGACGAAGCTCACCACCTGGAATGGTCAGTGCAACAGGCCAGCGACGATTATCAGCGCGTGGAAACCATTGCCCAACAAGCGCGGGGCCTGCTGCTACTTACTGCTACCCCGGAACAGCTCGGCCTTGAAAGCCACTATGCTCGGCTGCGCCTGCTCGACCCGGAACGCTATCCCAGCCTGGAAGCGTTCAAGGAAGAACAAGCCCGCTATCAAGACGTGGCAGCGTTGGCCGGCCGACTGCACGATGAATCTCAATGGGATGAGGCACTCAAGCAAAAAGCCGTGGCCCTACTACCGGACATGGACATTAACGAAACCAACCGCGAAGCGATTCAGACAGAACTACTGGATCGTTCTGGCCCCGGGCGCGTGATGTTCCGTAACACCCGCCACAACATCGCCGGCTTTCCGGCACGTCACGTGCACGGTATCCCTCTTACGCTGCCAGACGAGTACAAGTACGACAGCGATGAAGAAGTTGACGGCCATCTGCACCCGGAGACTCTGTTCCACGATGATCGCTGGTGCACCTTGGACCCTCGCGTCACTTGGCTGGAAAAATTTTTCAAACAACATCGCCAGGACAAGGTGTTGGTGATCTGTGCTAGCAAGAATACCGCCACCGACCTGCATGCCCACTGCAACTACAAGCTAGGCATGAACGTGGCCATGTTCCATGAAGATATGGACTTGATTGAACGCGACCGGGCCGCCGCTTTCTTCGCCGACGACTTTGATGGCGCCCAAGCCCTGATTTGCTCGGAGATCGGCTCTGAAGGCCGTAACTTCCAGTTTGCTCATCATCTCGTCCTGCTGGATTTACCCCTAAACCCGGATCTGCTCGAACAGCGTATCGGCCGCTTGGACCGTATTGGCCAAACCGACGACATTCAGATTCACGTGCCCTACTTCGAGCAACACGCTCAGGAAGTCCTGTTCCGCTGGTATCACGAGGGCATGAACGCGTTCGAACACACCAACCCGGCAGGCCACGACATTTACCTGCGCAGCCGCGACGCGCTAGAACCTTTGCTTACCGGTGATCCGGAATACACCGCCATCGAAGCACTGGTGGACGATACACGCGCCATTACCACCGAGCTACACACCCTGCTTGAAACCGGACGTGACCGCCTGCTGGAGCTGAGCTCGTTTGATGGTGAACGCGCAGAAACCCTGATCTCCGATTTGATTGCTGCAGATGAGGACACCCCACTGCCTTTCATGCAAAGAATCTTTGATCGTTATGGTGTCGAACAGGAAGATCATTCCGATACCGCAGTGATACTCAAACCCGGCCCCCACATGCGTGATGCCTTTCCCGCCTTGCCGGAAGAGGGGGTCACCATGACCGATAACCGTGCCACCGCATTGGCGCGGGACGACATGCAGTTTCTCACCTGGGAACACCCCATGGTCACTGGCAGCTTGGAAATGATGCTCACCGAGCACCGTGGTAAAGCGGCTGTTAGCCTACTTAAGAACCCCAAAATCAAAGCCGGCACACTGCTTATCGAAGCTATTTACACTGTAGATGCCGTCGCCCCAAAACATCTTCAGGCAGATCGCTTTTTACCCACCACGGTGATCCGTCACCTTCTTGATGCCAACGGCAAGAATATCAGCCAGGCGATTAGTCACGACGGTTTGAGCCAGCAATGCCACAAAATGGACAAGCCGCTGAGCCGCAAAATTGTCGGCAGCCAAAAAGCCTTGCTGGAAAAACTGCTCAAAGCCGATGACATTAGCGCCAGCCAGGAGGCAGAAAGCACCATCACCGCCGCCCAGCAAAAAATGCGCGAGAAACAGGCCCATGAGCTGGCTCGCCTAAAAGCGCTGCAAGCCAAAAACCCGGCGGTAAGGCACGCAGAAATCGACGCACTGGAAGACCAAACCCAGGCACTGGAAAAATGCCTCGGCGAAGCCCGTTGTCAGCTTGAAGCCGTACGCATCATTGTCGCGGGGGGAGATTAACCATGAGCGAGCTATTACGTTTTGTTGAAATCGAACCCGCCACAGAAGCCACCGCCAGCGTTATCTGGCTGCACGGCCTGGGTGCCAGTGGCCACGATTTCGAACCTATTGTGCCTGAGCTGCAGCTGCCGGCAGATTTAGCCGTACGGTTTGTGTTTCCTCACGCACCGCAAATCCCCGTTACCGTCAATGGCGGCATGGTCATGCCTGCCTGGTACGATATTCTCGCCATGGATATCGATCGCAAAGTTGACGAGGCAGGAGTACTGGCATCTGCCAGAGCGGTGGAGATGCTAATCGAGCGAGAAATCGCCCGAGGCATCCCCAGCAAACGGATCATCATCGCCGGTTTTTCTCAGGGTGGCGCCGTTGCCTATCAAGCCGCTTTGCGCTACCCCAAACCCCTTGCCGGCCTGCTCACCCTGTCCACCTATATGGCCATGCCGGTAATACCCAGCGATGCCAACGCCACACTGCCGGTTATGATTTGCCACGGCAGCATGGATCCGGTGGTTCCTGAGCAATTAGGCCAACGAGCCGCAGCCACCCTGAGTGAGCTGGGTTACTCACCACAATACAAAAGCTACCCCATGGAGCATATGGTCTGCCTGGAACAAATTCGGGATATTGGCCAATGGCTGAATGAACGGCTAATGCCGCCTAACCAATGACGAATTCATAAGTAAAACACAGCTTCAAATCTGTCGCAGACAGACCAGTAAAGAGGCGAGTACTTGGTGTCTGCGACGCCTTCCAGTTTCTGAGCTTTAACCGTTTTTGATGATCCCTACGCGTTTTTTGCACATTCCATCGCCATACTGGTACCCATACTCTTTCGACAAAGGGGACCCATATGAAAACGGCTTCCGTCTTTACTCTTACTGCCCTGCTTGGCCTTAGCGCAATTTCCACTTTTGCCGAAGCTCGCCCGCCTTGGGAGAATGGCCAGCGCGATACTCGCACTCATGTTCAGTTGGTGGATAACCGCCGTGATTATTCCGAATATCGCTACAGCTCTCGCGAGCGTGAGGTCCTTCGTCAACGTTTGAGCCAGCGTGAGTTTGACGCCCTGCCTCCTGGCTTGCAGAAGAAAATGGCCCGAGGCGGCGAGTTGCCGCCAGGTTGGCAAAAGAAACTGCAGAAAGGCCAATACCTTCCCGACACGCTCTACTACAACAGCGAGCGATTACCTTCATACAGCGGCATTCGTCATATTGACGGTGTCAGCGACGTCATCATCGATAATGAGGTGGTTCGGGTGATTGATGCGACTCAGACAATCATTGATGTATTCGGGCTTCGTTGAGGTCCACTCAGGTAAATGCCGTCTCGCCGTCCGAAACGCCGATGCCCTGAATACAGCATTAAACTTTCGAACAAAAAAGCCGCGCTTCTTTCGAAGCGCGGCTTTTTACGTGTTGCTTATCGCGTGGCGCGTGCAGCGCCGCCGATTACAACCAATACACCGTAATAAACAGGAACAACCACACCACGTCCACAAAGTGCCAATACCAGGCACCGGCTTCCCAGGCAAAGTTATTCTCTTCATCAAAGTGGCCCTTGATCACACGTAGCAGGGTTACGAACAAGAAGATGGTACCGATGGTCACGTGCGCACCATGGAACCCGGTGAGCAGGAAGAACAGACTACCGTAGATACCCGCATCCAACGTCAATCCGAGTTCAGTATAAGCATGGATATATTCTTCCACCTGCAAAAACAGGAAGATCACACCGAGGATCACTGTCGCCGACTGGAAGGCAATCACAGTACCACGCTTGCCTTCCAGCAAGGCGTGGTGAGCGATGGTCAGAGTTACAGAGGATACCAACAGGATAGCGGTATTAATCGCCGGCAAGCCCCATGCGCCCATGGCTTGGGTAGTATCACCCGCAGGGGTCACGGTCAGCGGCCACATGGCTTGAAAGTTCGGCCACAACAATTCGTGGGTCATGGCGTTGCTGCCTTCCCCGGACAACCATGGCAGGATCAGCCAACGGGTGTAGAACATCGCGCCAAAGAAGGCCGCAAAGAACATTACCTCGGAAAAGATGAACCACAACATGCCCTGGCGGTAGGAACCGCCCAACTGGTTGCTGTGTAGGCCCCCAACGGATTCCTTAATAGTATCACGCCACCACAGGGCGATCACTACCAGCAACCAGGTCAGGCCTAGGAAGAATAGCGGTTTGCCAATGAAGCTAGGCTCCATGCCCGCCATGGTGCTCTGCTGAATAAAATGCGCACCGCCAATAGCGGTCATGAACAGACCGATAGAAGCCGTCAACGGCCAAGGGCTGCTCTCTGGAACGTAGTATTTTTCAGTAGCCATTAAAAAATCTCCTCTACAACCGGCTGTTCTAGTTCACAGCCACGCTGTTGTTTTTACCGGCGACCCGCTCTGTCACATCGAAGATCGTGTATGACAGAGTGAATTGGTTAATGTGACTGGGAATGTCTGGATCCAGATAGAAAATCATCGGCATATCCTTGCGCTCACCTGCCAGCAGCGTCTGCTGATCGAAGCAGAAACACTGTGTCTTGTGCAGGTATCGCGCCGCCTCCCCCGGTGTTACCGACGGGATGCTCTGGGTAATCATGTCTGATGAAGTCGGGTTACTTGCATAAAAATGCACCAGAGTAATTTCCCCCGGATGCACCTTCACCCGCTTGGTCTCAGAGGAGAACTCTCCGCCGATTCCGTCGCCCTTCTGGGTAATAAATTCCACTGTCACGGTACGGTCTGCCACCACATTTTCAGGCACTTGGGTAGCGGCCGTACGGGATGTTTTTCCATTCAGTCCGGTGACATCACAAATAACGTTATAAAAGGGCACCATGAGAAAGGCGAAGCCAAACATGGCCACCGCCCAGATCAACAGCTTTTTCAGCGTGCGCTTATTGCGCTGTTCAACACTGAGCTGCTCACCGCTCATGGTACTCCTCCATCCGTCTTTGTTACTTCACCACCGGCGGGGTTTCATAGGTGTGGAACGGCGCCGGAGACGGCACTTCCCATTCCAGTCCTTCGGCACCTTCCCACGGCTTGGCCGGAGCCTTCTCGCCTTTCTTCAGGGCACAAAGCACAGCCACCGCCAAGAACAACAGCTGCGACAGGCCGAACCAGAAGCCACCGATGGAAATCCAGAAATTGTAGTCCGCGAACTGCAACGCGTAGTCAGCGTAACGACGCGGCATGCCGGCCAAGCCCACGAAGTGCATGGGGAAGAACAGCAGGTTGGCGGAAATCAAGGAATTCCAGAAGTGTAGCTCTCCCAGGGTTTTGTTAGGCATGATGCCGGACCACTTCGGCAACCAGTAATAGGCAGCAGCGTAAATGGAGAAGATAGCACCAGTCACCAATACATAGTGGAAATGCGCCACCACGAAGTAGGTGTCATGGTACTGGAAATCTACCGGGGTAATCGCCAGCATCAGGCCGGACAGACCACCGCAGGTAAACAACACCACAAAGGCAATCGCCCACTTCATTGGCAGTTCGAAAGTCATGGAACCGCGCCACATGGTGGCTACCCAGTTGAACACCTTCACGCCGGTAGGCACGGAGATCAACATGGTCATGTACATGAAGAACAAGGTCCCGGCCAACGGCATACCCACGGTGAACATGTGGTGAGCCCATACCACGAAGGACAGCAGCGCAATGGACGCGGTGGCGTACACCATGGAGGCGTAACCGAACAGCGGCTTGCGAGCAAAGGCCGGAATGATCGCTGACACGATACCGAAACTCGGCAGGATCATGATGTACACCTCAGGGTGCCCGAAGAACCAAAACACGTGCTGGAACAATACCGGGTCCCCGCCACCGGCGGCATCAAAGAAACTGGTCCCGAAGTGACGATCCGTCAGCATCATGGTTACCGCACCGGCCAGAACAGGAATGACCGCGATCAGCAGGAAGGCTGTGATTAGCCAAGTCCATACGAACAGCGGCATCTTCATCAATGTCATGCCAGGGGCACGCATATTGAAGACCGTTACCACCACGTTGATAGCACCCATGATGGAGGAGATACCCATCATGTGAACCGACAGAATGAACAAATCGGTGGACGCCGGCCCGTACTTGGTGGACAACGGCGCGTAGAAGGTCCAGCCAAAGTTCGGCGCGCTAGGATTGCCGGCACCGAATGCGCTCAACACCACTGAACCAATCAGAATGGTGAAAGCGAAAGGCAGAATCCAGAAAGACCAGTTATTCATCCGCGGTAGCGCCATATCCGGCGCACCAATCATTAAGGGAATCATCCAGTTAGCCAGGCCAACCGTGGCAGGCATCACTGCGCCAAAAACCATGGCCAGGCCGTGTACGGTGGTCATCTGGTTGAAGAATTCCGGATCCACGAACTGCATGCCAGGCTGGAGCAGCTCGGCACGAATTACCATGGCAAGGAAACCGCCGGACAGGAACATGGCGAAGCTAAACCACAGGTACAAAGTACCGATATCTTTGTGGTTGGTGCTGAACAGCCAACGTTTCAGGCCGGTCGGGGCGTGGTGATGATCGTGATGATCATCATGGGTTGCAGCTGCAGTAGACATTGCTATCCCCTCCCTTATTCGTGGTCGTTAACGTCGGCGGGCTGAATCAGATCGCCGGTGTCGTTGCCGAAAGCATTACGCTCATAGGTGATCACCGCCGCAATCTGGCGCGGTGTCAGTTGAGCCTTGAAGCTGGGCATGGCAGCACGGCCATTCACCAACACGTCGATATGCTCGTTCAGGTGCTCGTTATTGGTGGCAAACTCTGTACCAGCAAATGCCAAGCCGATACCGCCTTCACCATTGTCACCGTGACACATTGCACAGGCACCAGCATAAACTTGCTTACCTTCTTCCATCGCCTGATCGAGACCGGCAAACGGTGTCAGGTCGGGGCCAGAAGCGGCTTTTTCTTTCTCTTCAGCAATCCAAGCCTTGAATTCGTCCTGGGTTACTACCTCTACGGCAATCGGCATAAAGGCGTGGTTCTTGCCACACAACTCAGCACACTGGCCGTAGTAAGTGCCTTCTTTGCCTTCCGGAACCAACGCCCAGGTCTCGTTAACGAAACCTGGGATTGCATCCTTCTTGCCGCCGAAGTCCGGCACCCAAAAAGAATGGATTACGTCATCAGAAGTCACCAAGAAACGCACTTTCTGCCCTGACGGGATAAGCAGTTTGTTATCCACTTCCAAGTTATAGTTGTGGTCTTTCTCAGGAGCCTCTTTGCCGACCAGCTCCTTCGCTGTGCCGTAAGGAAACAGGCCACCGGAAAGAACCGGGTTGTTGTACTGTTCCGGCGGCGTAGCCAGGTTAGAGAAGAAAGAGACTCCGATATCGTTGTCATCTTCGTACGTCAAATACTCGTAGCTCCACTTCCAGCGATAACCGGTTACCTTCACCGTCAGTTCAGATTCAGCGGTGTCATCCAGCTGAACCAGTACCCGGGTGGCCGGTACGGCCATGGCAATCAGGATGACGAAGGGAATCACTGTCCACAGCACTTCGAAAAACACGTTTTCGTGAAAAGTGGAAGGATTCGGGTTTTTGGACCGACGGTGGCGGATCATCGAGAACAGAATCAGGCCACAGACCAAAAGACCGATAACGGTCACGATCCAGAGAACGGTGGTGTGAAGATCTTGA
Source organism: Alcanivorax sp. (assembly GCF_040119285.1). Taxonomy (GTDB): domain Bacteria; phylum Pseudomonadota; class Gammaproteobacteria; order Pseudomonadales; family Alcanivoracaceae; genus Alcanivorax. The sequence goes on along the minus strand of NZ_JBEDTY010000029.1, from coordinate 116,407 downwards.
ACGTCCTGGCTTGCCTGGGTTACCCCAGGCCGCAGGTCGAGATCGGAACGTTCGGTCCAGTCGCTAGCGAAGGTCATGCCACTGATCATCAGTGACGTAAGACCAACCGCTGCGCGGTGGAACAGAGTTGACTGCATGCGTTTGCTCCCTGTTTTCCCCAGCGCTACCCCGTTACAGGTACGCTTGTTCTTTGCCGTTACCGGCGCCTGGAAAGCGAGTTTCAGGATTGATACAGCGAAACGGGCGCCAAACCTTCCCCATTGACATCCACGACCAAGGGGGCGGCCGTTTAGCGTGTCACATAGGAGGCAAAACCCAATAAAATCAAATAGCTATTTGCCGCCATAGTAATTTCATTGAATTGCCGGAGGTGTGGCAAATTGTCTCACTGCATTTATGGGCGCCAACTCTAGTCATTCGCATGGCTAAAGTCCAGCCGAAAGGTAGGCTTTATCAAGCCTTTCAGGCAGGTACGAAAGTCGCACGCCATGCTACACTTCGCCCCTATTTCTCTAGCCAGTGTCTCTTTCTACCATGCCCAAACGACGACCCATCTACCGCGTCATATTCCAGAGCCAGGCACAAACCTACGAAATTTATGCCTCAGAAATATACCAAAGCGACCTGCATGGCTTTATCGAGGTGGAAGAGTTTCTGTTTGATGAGCGCAGCGGTGTGGTGGTCGATCCATCGGAAGAAAAGCTTAAGAGCGAATTTTCAGGGGTTTTGCGATCATACATCCCCATGCATACGGTGATCCGTATTGATGAAGTAGAAAAGGAAGGCGTAGGCAAAATCACTGAATCAGGCGACAAAGTGCGCAGCAACAACGTTTCCCCGTTCCCCATGCCTCCTACCCCATCCAAAGACTGAGGCCAGCACCCACACCCGGAGAAAAACACAGCCCGCCCCTAAAAAAGAAGGGCGCCGGCTTGACCGAGCGCCCCCGAGGGTTGCCTGATGTTACTTAAGAGGAGAAAACATATTTTGCCTACTGAATTAGTCCGCAGGGTGATTCAAAGGTTCCCGGAGAAGCAAAAAAGATCAACCCTTTAACCGACGGCGTCCCTGCAAACGTGATTACGCGTCACGGAGCGTACAGGAGAACGTTCTGTACGCGTGCTTCGCGCCAGCAACATGGCCTGTTCAGCCCGGGCAATCATGCGAACAAACAAAATCAGCACAAACCGGGTTATCCATTCCATTGTCGTCTCCTTACCTTGGCCGTCACCACAGCCAGAACGGGGTGCGCGCAATCTGAATAAAAAGAGAAGTGCATCCGTGCTCCTTGGCCATCCCTGCTGGCCCTTCTCCTCGTACTCACTCAAGGTGAGTCCACTGTATCCGAGGTTCCCTGGCTATCTTTGTTCCATGCACAACTGCCTTTTTACTGGCCTTTTACAAGGCGAACAGCGCTTTGCGGCACCGTTTCACTACAGCCTTACTCTCCCAGGTTTTGGGAAGGCAGCTGACCGCCGGGCTGAATCGGCTCACCGTAACGCAGAGCTGGGTTCACATCGTGAGGCCGCACCCACCCCATATGCATGCTAAGCAAAATAAACAAAAATACCGCCACCGAAAACCCCACACGCCAAGCCAAGGCCCGCATGGTCTTGCCTTCTTTCCCCTGCCCTTTCACCAAAGACATGAGCGCGCGGCCCAGAGAGATCACTGCCGCCAGCAACAAAACCACAACAATCAGCTTTACCCACCACATACTCGCTATCTCCTTAAACACATCAAGGCTTAATAAGCACACACAAAGGGGACTTTCTCACAGGCAGATGAAAAGCCCGGCCAGCTATGTACAATGTGCCGCCATTGTCAGGCAGGCATTGTAATGGCCAAGCCTGACTGTGCACACACTATCTATAAAGCAAGGCGACAACATAAAACAGCAACCCCCCGTTGCGCCGCGCTACTGCTGTCACGAGGGCACACAACCATGCCTCACTCTTACCGCCGCGCGCCCTGGATCGCACTCATAGCGACCCTTATTGTGGCCGCAATCTGCTTGCGGCTGGCCTTTTGGCAGCTTGAACGTGCCGAAGAAAAACGCCTGTGGCTAACAGAACAGAGCGAACGGGCCACCCTTCCACCCGCCGACCTGCCCACCCTGTTAGCCGATGCTGACCCTATGCACCGCCGCATCACTATCACCGGTCACTTCGACAACGCCCACAACGTGCTCCTAGACAACCGCACCCTCAATGGCGTGGCGGGTTATCACCTCTTGACTCCTTTTGAAACCCGAGAGGGTCGCTGGGTATTAATTAACCGGGGCTGGCTAGCGAGAGGAGAAGACCGCGCCACGCTACCAACGATCGCTCCCATTGAGGAAAACCAAACCGTTCACGGAACGGCTTATCGCCCCTCCCGGGACGTTTTTGTGCTCAAGGACATGCCATTGCCCAACAATCAGTGGCCATTGCGCGTACAAAAGGTGGATTTTGACGCTATTGGAGAGCGACTTGGGGTAGAATTACCGCCCTTTGAAATCCGGGTTACTCCGGAACTGGCACTGGGCAACAATGCGCCACTGCCCCGGCACTGGCAGGACGTGACCGTAATGGGCCCGGAACGACACAAGGCCTATGCGCTGCAATGGTTCGCGCTGGCGCTGGCCGCTCTGCTGATATATGTTGCCGCCGCACTCCGAAACAGGCGTAAAGCACGCAAGACGCGAGAGGAATTGTAATGTCTCCACGGACCAAGAACATTGCCACCCTAGCGGCAATCATTGCTCCTTTTATCCTGTTTTTTTTGGCCGGACGCTTTCTGATAAACCCCGCGGAGCTGTCGAAGGTCAACAAAGGGCAACTATTGATCCCGCATATCGATATGGCGGCTCTACATGCCACCGATAGCGAACAGCAGCCCTACGACCGCGATGATATGAGCAACCAGTGGACCCTGCTTTATGTGGCCGGTGACGGTTGTGACACGCGCTGTAAAAACGGCCTCTATTATCAAGTAAAACAGGTACGACTCACTTTAGGGGAAGATACTCAGCGTGTACGCCGGGTGATTCTCCATACCGCTCCCGCCAATACCGAATTACAAACTTTCCTTACCGATAAAGTCGACGGCATGGTTTCCATTCATGCCGCTGCTGCTGATGTTAAGCGGGCTCTGGCACCGGTATACGCCCCCGAGCCCAGTCACCCCATTGGCGATATTTTCTTGGTCAGCCCGGACGGCCAGATCTTCATGCGTTACCCCTCGCACGAAAACATGGATGCCACCCTCGAAGAGGCGGAGAATATCCGCGTCGATCTCAAACGGACCCTTAAAGGGTCACTGATCGGTTAAGCAGGCCCTTGATTATGCAAACCCCCACCGCATCACAGCGCTGGCTGCGCCGCTTCTGTATTCTGGCCGTCCTTCTGGCTGCTGGCGTGATCATCCTCGGCGCCTGGACCCGGCTATCCGATGCCGGCCTGGGCTGTCCGGACTGGCCAGGCTGTTATGGACATCTGGACGTCCGCAAAGCCATTGAGCACGTGGCCAACACCAACGAAACCACACCCGGGGCCCTGCGTGAAGCGCACAAGACCGTACCGGAAATGGTACATCGTTATTTTGCCTCGACCCTGGGCCTAGTAATCATCATCATCGCTGCCCTGTCATTCGTTAATCGCAAACGGGAAAAGCAGCCACTGAAACTACCGCTCTTCCTGGTGGTATTGGTTATCTTTCAGGGCATTCTGGGCATGTGGACGGTGACCATGGGACTGCAGCCCACTATCGTCATGCTGCACCTGCTCGGCGGCTTTACCACCTTCACCCTGCTGGTGCTGCTTACTGCCCGAGTGTTTCGCTGGCCAAGCTTTCTGAACGACTGCGATGTACTCACTCTCAAGCCGCTGGCATCAATAACGCTGGCCGCCGTTATTTTGCAGATCGCCCTGGGCGGCTGGACCGCCAGTAACTATGCAGCCGTGGCCTGCACCGATCTGCCCGTGTGTGAAGAAGGCTGGCAAGAACGGCTAAATTTCGAGAAAGCCTTTATCTTTTGGGGGCACGAACACGACAAGCCGGATTATGAGTATGGTGTTCTGGATAACGAAGCGCGCACAACCATCCACGTGATGCACCGTTTCGGCGCCCTGGCCGTCACTCTGTTGGCCCTCTTGCTGATAGGGAAAATTCTGTTGCGGGCCCGCAGCGTATTTTTCCGCAACTTTGCCCTGGTGATTGCCGGCCTTCTCACCCTGCAGATCGGGCTGGGGCTAAGTAATGTCATTTTTGCCGTGCCACTGGATGTGGCCGTCGCCCATAACTTTGTGGCAGTGCTACTGTTAGCAAGTCTGGTCTTATTTATCCGTGCCATAAACGTAAAATGCGGCAAACGCGAACCCAAATCACAACAAAAAGGAGCCCCGTCATGAGTGAGAGAACCCACTGGCGCGACTATCTCGCCCTCACTAAACCCGGCGTGGTCATGCTGCTTATGGTCACTGCGGTGGCGGGCATGTTTCTAGCCACCGAACCGGCAGGCATGGTGCCATTAGCCACTTTCATCCCTGCCTTTGTGGGGCTGTCGCTGGCCATGATGGCCTCCGCCGCGATCAACCAAATTATGGATCAGAAAATTGACGCCATTATGAAGCGCACCGAGAAGCGCCCTCTGGTTGCCGGAAAGCTGACCCCCAAAGCCGCCATCACCTTTGCGGTGCTGCTAGCAACCGCCTCAATGATTATGCTGTACTTTCTGGTGAACCCGCTAACGGCGTGGTTGACCTTGTTCGGCTTTGTCGGTTATGCCTTTATTTACACCCTGTATCTTAAACGCGCTACGCCGCAAAACATCGTAATTGGCGGCATCGCGGGGGCAATCCCGCCGCTACTGGGCTGGACAGCCGTTACCGGTGATGCACATCCCTACGCTTGGCTGCTAGTGCTGATCATCTTCGTTTGGACCCCGCCACACTTCTGGGCGCTGGCTATCCACCGCCGCGATGAATATGCCAAGGCCGATATCCCCATGTTACCGGTGACCCATGGCATTCCGTTTACCCGTGAATCGGTGCTCTACTACACCATCTTGCTGTTTATCTGCACACTGCTGCCTTATCTCACCGGCATGAGCGACCTGATTTATTTGCTCAGCGCGTTGATCCTCGGCCTGGTATTTCTCTATCACGCAGTACGCCTGCGTTTTTCTGAAGACCCGAAACTTCCAATGAAAACCTTCGGTTATTCGATTACTTATTTGTTCGCCCTGTTTACCGCCCTGCTGGTAGACCACTACCTGCCCGTGACGCCCGCCAATGTCGCGGCTTGGCTTGGCGCGTGAAACACATATAGTCTAGGGCGCCGAGCCCAGAGGAGGCACTGGCGCCCCGCCGCGTTATACTCTTCCCCATCGAATACCAACAAGGGGAGAACAGCATGGCAGCCCGCAGCTTGAATGACTGGCTCAACGCCTATGGAGAAAGTCACCAAAACCCTACCAACAAGAAAGTACACTTCCTATGCGTGCCGGTGATCTTCTTCACCATCGTCGGCTTTCTCTGGGCTCTTCCTGCCCCCCTGTTCACCGGGTTCTGGGCATGCTTGGCACTGGTCTTCGTCACTCTCTACTACGCCCGCCTATCCATACCCATTGCTGTGGGCATGCTGGTTTTTAGCCTGCTCTGTCTGGCCGGACTCAGCCTCATTGCCGCTGCTGGCATTAGCGTCTGGCTGTTCTCTCTAGTGGTCTTCATCCTCGCCTGGATCGGCCAATTCTGGGGCCATAAAGTTGAGGGCCAGAAACCCTCGTTTTTTGAAGATATCCAGTATCTGATGATCGGCCCGGCTTGGATCATGGGCTTTCTCTATCAAAAATGGGGAATCAAGTATTAATTTCTTGCTATAAGAGCTTGCCGCCAAGTGCCTACCGCAAATTAGAATCAACGCCTTTCCACTCTAAGACTTTTGCAGTAGGTTATAGGCTAACAACAACATCGCTTGGGGAAGGAATACCCGCATGGGCACTCTGATTTTTTTCGGCATCATCATTGCCGTCATCATTTACATCATTGCCGTCTACAACCGGCTTATCGCCCTGAAAAACCGTTTCAAGAACGGCTTTGCCCAAATTGACGTGCAACTGCAACGCCGCCACGATTTGATCCCCAACCTGGTGGAAACGGCCAAAGGCTACATGAGCCATGAAAAAGAAACGCTGACCCAGGTAATCGAAGCGCGAAACCAGGCGATTAGCGCCAAAAAAGCCGCCGCTGCACAACCGGACGATGCCAATGCTGTCACTCAACTGGGCAAAGCAGAATCTTTCCTCTCCGGTTCACTGGCTAACTTCTTTGCTCTCAGCGAAAACTACCCGGATCTCAAGGCTAACGACACCATGGCCCAGCTGATGGAAGAACTGAGCAGCACCGAAAACCGTATTGGGTTTGCTCGCCAAGCATTCAACGATGCGGTCATGAACTACAACACCTACCGTGAGCAGTTCCCACAAAACTTCATCGGCGGGTTATTCGGCAGCTTTAGCGAAGCCAAACTGCTACAAATTGAAAGCGAGCAGGCACGCAAGGCCGTGAACGTCAGCTTCTAACCCGGCCTCGCCATGGACTTCTTTCAACACCAAGAACGAGCCCGGCGCAAAACCGGGCTGCTTGTTCTCTATTTCATCCTCGCGGTCATCGCCATCGTGGTGTGTGTCAACCTGGCCTTGTTGCTGACGCTGTTCTGGGGAAACGTCCAGATCGTGCACGCTCACCAGTGGCTTGCACACCCCATCGTCCACTGGGTTACCGGCCTCACTCTGGCGGTAATGATCTTCGGCTGTCTGATCAAACTTTGGCAGCTGCGCAACGGTGGCAAGGGCCTGGCGGACATGCTCGGTGCCCGCCACATCCCCATGGATAGCGCAGACAGCAGCGAAAAAAAGCTGATCAATGTGGTCGAGGAAATGAGTATTGCCTCGGGTATCGCCGCTCCCCAGCTCTATGTGCTGGACAAGGAAAGTGGCATTAACGCTTTTGTGGCAGGTTTCCGCCCCTCGGAAACCGTGCTGGTGGTGACGCTGGGCACACTTAACGAGCTCAATCGCGATGAGCTGCAAGGCGTTATCGCCCATGAGTTCAGTCATATTTTCAATGCCGACATGCGCCTGAACCTGCGTCTGTTGGCCGTGCTTGCGGGCATTCTCGCATTGGGCAAAGTCGGCGAATACCTGATTCGAGGCCAGCGACGCTCTTCCTCTAATCGCAAAGGCGGTGGCGGGCTGGTGTTTGCCGGGCTGGCATTGATGGTTGTCGGTTATGTCGGGCTATTCTTCGGGCGCCTGATTAAAGCGGCCATCTCCCGGCAGCGGGAGCTGTTGGCAGATGCCTCTGCCGTGCAATTCACCCGCAACCCGGCCGGAATTGGCGGTGCACTGATTAAAATTCGTAACGGCAACGGCTCTCACCTAGCCAGCGCCCACGCAGAAGACATGAGCCACATGTGTTTCGGCGAAACGTTACGTTTTCGCTGGCGCAACCTGCTAGGCACCCATCCGCCACTGGACGAGCGACTCTGCGCCCTCGGCAGCGACTGGGTGGCCCGTGCCCGTAGCCGAGCCCGTAATGCCCATAGCACCGCCAGACACACCAACCCCGGGACCCCTCAAGGAGCCTCAGCCTTCGCCGACGGCAGCCCTGCACCCTCACGCCACGGAACCCAGCCAACTCCCGCCCCCTCACAACGCATTGGCACCGTGAGCGAACCGGATATGGGCTATGCTCGTAGCCTGTTGGAGACCATTCCTGACGATATTCGACGCCAAACTCGCTCGCCCAAATCGGCAGAGAATGTGCTCTACGCCCTGATACTTAGCGCGTCAAATAGCAGCACTGAAGCGCTGTTGGCTGCATTAGATATCACAGGTCAACGACCCGCCTTGGTCGCGCTAAGCAAGCAAATTCATGCCCAGGGTTCCCGTCTACGGCTGCCGTTAATTGACCTGGCATTACCGGCGCTTAAGCCGCTACCCGCCGCTGACCGGGCACGGATCCTGGCTCACCTGACCGCATTGATTGAGGTCGACGACCGTTACAGCTTTTTCGAATGGGCGCTAGTGGGATTGGCCCGGCAGCAACTGGGGGATCAATCCGGCAAAAATCGCCGCACCCGCTTCCGCCGCTATGGCGCACTGGCCGCGGAACTGCAATTGTTGTTTTCCGTACTGACTTGGGCCAGTGGCGCTGACGAGAAAAACGCCCGCACCCTGTTCCAGCTCAGCACCCACGGGCTTCTGCCCGCTGGCCGCACCTTGCTGCCCCTAACACATTGCGGCAGCCACAAGCTCAGCAACGCCATTGAGCGCCTGGCCGACTTGTCTCCGCTGCTCAAGGGGCCTGTCATTGATGCCGCGGCAGATCTGGTACTGGCCGATGGCAAAGTCCAGGTGCAGGAGGCAGAACTGCTGCGAGCGGTATCCGCCTTGCTTGAATGTCCGCTTCCGCCGCTGTTTAGTCGCTGAATGCTCTCCACGGCCTGACATTCCTGAAAATAAGCAACAAATAGAATATTGGCATCTAGCCCCGCCGGCGCCACAATACCCTTGAGTTCGATTCACGACGGCATAATCGACGGCCCCTTTTTCGGCATGTCCGTTTTGACTTACAGCCTTTTAAGACAACGCCCTTATCGGTTGGTGGCAAGAAGCGTGCAGAATACGGGCATCTCCGAAATACTGCCGTTGATCGGCAGCCCTGTGACCTTCATCACAGATTAACGGACGATCAACCTCATGGAACGAGGACTACATAATGGAATTTAGTAAAGCGAGCACACGTAACGCTTGGGAGTCTGTCGCACACGCTACCGAACAGGTCCGTAACGGCAGCCTGAACCCAGCGCTATCGACCTGGGTTAGCGCACAGGGCTTTGCTTTGGATAACACCGTCTTCTCTTCTGTGTGCCAATTTGATGAGGGTATTTATACCGGCACACTAGTAGACTGCCACGGCCGCGCTTGGGAGTTTTTTGCTGACCTGAATGACCCACAGGGCTGCGACCTTGAAGATGTCACCGACACACTGGGGCCAAAATCTCCGGACCACCCCGAAGCGGATCTGTGTGACAAGGTCACCATGGCGTTGCTGTACCAACGTGAACAATGCGCCGCCTGATACCCTGCCAGAAGTAACAAGCCCCGCACTTGATCACAGCCTCCAAGGCGCTTGTGAAATCCTTCATTCATCTCGCCGGAACGGTAACAGACTGCGAGCCTCCTGCTGGTAGCCGTGCACGTGCCGCGCTTCCTCTTGGCAGAAATCCGCGATCGCCTGTTGAAATGCAGGCTCGCGTAAATGATGTAATGACCAGGTAATGACCGGCTCGAAGCCACGCAAAATCTTGTGCTCTCCCTGCACGCCCGGATCAAATTCCTGTAGCTGCTGCTCAATGGCAAATTCGATTCCCTGGTAGTAGCACAGCTCGAAATGCAGACAATCGCGCTCCTGCAAGCAGCCCCAATAACGGCCATAGAGCTGAGTGTCATCAAAAAAATACAGCGCCGCGGCGATCGGGGCATGGGTATTCCCGTCCCAGGCCATCACCAGCATCAACTGCTCACCTTGCTGCCGTGCTATCGCCGAGAAAAAATCCTCGTTCAGATAGGGCATCTGCCCCCGCTTAAGGTAAGTGCTCGCATAACACCGGTAGAAGAAAGCCCAGTCATCCGCCTGAATCTGTGCGCCCCGGCGGCGCTCCATGTGAATCCCCTGCTCGGTTATTCGCCGCCGCTCCTTGCGCACATTCTTGCGCTTGCGTGATTGAAATCGCGCCAAAAAATCATCGAAATCAGCATAACCACCATTAAACCAGCGAAAATGACAGGCCTGACGGGACACCAATGGCAAACCTTCCAACGCTTCACGACTTGCCTGGTCCGGAAACAGCAGATGCCAACCGCTGGCCTGCTGCTCTTCCATTTTCTCGCTGACGGTTTGCCAAAGTGTCTCTGCGGTCCACTTCCCGCGCCAACGCGGCCCCACTACTGGGGTGAACGGTACCGAGGTCACCAGTTTAGGGTAATAGGCCAAGCCATGACGCTGATAAGCCTCTGCCCAACTAAAATCAAATACATACTCGCCCTGGGAGTGAGTGCGTGCATACAGGGGCAACCAACCCTGCTCTTGCGCCACATGGCAGGGCGACCAGCCCGTTTGCGGTGCGGCGGCACCGCAATCCTGCAACGCTTGGAAAAATGTCAATTCAAGGAACGGATAAGACGCCAAAATAGCTCCAACATGAGTTTCATCGCCAGCTTGGGTACAATGCCCGGATTGTGCAGTGCCTGATAGTCATTATCGACAAGCCCAGCCTACAAAAAGGGCACCGATAACGAGGGTTTTACCCGGCTGCACAATACCGCCTCGTCATCTGGCGGTTTTTTATCCTTACTTTTATCACTCATTGCTTAAACAAGGTAACGTCAACTCCATGAATCTCTCTAAACCGCTGACTATATTTTACGTCATCGTCACCCTGTTACTTGCCCTCCCCGGTGCTTGGCTTTTGTTTGCCCCGGAAATGGCCTTGGTGACCATTCATGAAAACCTGGCCATGATTCAGGTTTCCAACATCCACAGCCAACAAACCGGTCTGGGTCTGCTACTAGCCGCTGCCGTTAACTTGGTCTGCCTGATGGGCGGTCGCCAACGTTTGCCACTCCATGTAGCCGTGGTGTTCTATTTGGCCGGCCTGGTGGCCAGCCACGGTAATACCGTATTCAGCCATCAAGCGTGGTTGTGGGTACCGGTGTTGGTCTATCTGCTGCCGTTGATTCCTTTCGGCAAGCTGATGCCGGCTAACCTACCCATGCCCTCCCTGCCCGGCAGCAATGGCCAGCAGCGCGGTGAAGTGAAGTGGTTCAACCCAAACAAGGGTTTTGGCTTCATTCTTACCGACAGCGGTGAGGAACTGTTTGTTCATTTCAAAGCGGTACAGAACGGCGGCCGCCGCAGTCTGCGCACCGGCACCAAGGTCCGCTTCGATACCCGCATGTCCGATCGCGGCGAACAGGCCGATAACGTCTATATCGAACAATAAAGCAACCTAAGTCGCATCTCGCGGCGCGCAACAGGCAGCCTTCGGCCGCGTGTTGCGGGCCGCCTGTTGCCTGAAGTGGAATAACAATAATGACTCTGGCAATCGCTGACTGGGTGGTCCTGGCTGGGTACCTGTGTATCGTGCTGGGCATCGGTATCTACTTCTCACGCCGCAACACCAACACCGAAGAATATTTTGTGGGCGGTCGCCGCTTTCGTGGCTGGGTAATCGGCCTGTCGCTGGTAGGCACTTCAATCAGCTCCATTACCTTCTTGGCCTATCCCGCCGACGCCTTCATGACCAACTGGTTGCGCTACCTACCCAACTTGGCCCTGCTGCCCGCTATGCTGGTGGCGGCTTTTGTTTTTCTGCCTTTCTTCCGGCGCGGAAATATGACCAGCGCCTATGAATTCCTCGAGTTACGTTATGGCCCCTCCATCCGAGTATATGGTGCCGTGGCGTTTCTTGTGGCGCAGCTGGTGCGCCTGGCCATGATCCTGTGGTTGCTCTCTCTATTGATACAACAAGTCACTGATCTGACACCCACCACCGCCATTATCCTAGGCGGACTTTTTGTTGGCCTGTACACCATCATCGGTGGTATTGATGCGGTGATCTGGACCGATGTGCTGCAAACCGTCATTCTTTTACTGGGCGGGCTCATCTGCCTGTGGGTTATCCTCGACGCTCTACCCGGCGGGCTGAATCAAGTATTCGAACAGGCAGGGCATGCCGGTAAGTTTGCCTTGGCGCCTTCGGAAAATGGCACCCCAAGAGACACATCCTGGTCGTTTTCTCTCAGCGAAAAAACCGCCACAATGATGCTACTGATCGGCCTCACCAACTGGCTCACCGAATACTCCAGCAACCAAAATACGGTACAGCGGTACTGCGCCTCTCGATCCACCAAGGAGGCCCGGCGGGGCCTCTGGGTGTACCTGTTTACCGCGTTGCCGCTTTGGGCATTCTACATGCTGTTAGGCACCGCCCTGTGGGTGTTCTTTCAGGTTTACCCGGACCCCCAGGCCAGTGCGATTCTGACGGGCGAAGCCCGAGCAGAAACCCTGATGCCCCACTTCATTACCGGTTACCTGCCCGCTGGCGTGGCCGGGCTGGTGATTGCAGCAGCACTGGCCGCCGCCATGAGCTCGCTGGATTCCAGCATCAATTCCATCACTACCGTTAGTGTGGTTGACCTGTATCGCCGCCATCTGCGCCCTGGGCGCGATGATCGCCACTACCTGAAAGTGGCCTGGGGCATCGCCGTCGCCGTCACCGGAGTCATGATTTTCGGGGCATTGTGGCTGAATCAGGCTGATACCAAAACGCTGCAAGATACGTCAACCATTCTGGTGTCGCTGCTTGGCGGGGGAATGTTGGGGTTATATTTGCTGGGTTTTTTCAGCAAGAAGGGCAATGCGCGGGCCGCTTGGGCAGGTATTGGTTGCACCCTGGTGTTCACCAGCTGGACCATTCTTACCAATAACCAGCTTTTACCGGAGGCGCTGAGCGCCCCCTTTGACCTGTATTACACCGGGCTGATTGGCAATGTACTGATGTTTCTGGTCGGCTACCTTGTCGCTTTGTTCTGGCCTGCTGCCTCGGTGGCGCCGGTTTCACCCCAGCCCGCTACCGAGGGCTGAGCCAATGACTGCTGCGCAAGCAGGGCCTTCGCACTCAGCAGCCGATCGCGTAGCAACCAACCCACTGCCCAACACACCAGCCAAGGGTCCATCAGGTAATCCCAGAGATTATCGCTAGCCAGCCAACCGGCCTTAAAAACGCACTGAGCCGCCACCAAAATCAAACACGATGCATAGGCGCGGGTCACCCACGCCAGCAGCCCGATCAACAACAGAGCAGTGCTGAAGCCAAAACTCCCGAAACCCAACGAATAGGGATCCTCATAGCTGGAACCCATGCTCATTGGGTAGAACCACATCGCCATTAACACCAGCATCCGGCACGCTGTACGTAATTCACGAACCGGCAACCAGTAGTGACCAGCAATACGGTGCTGAATCGCCAACATCGCCAACAAGCCGGAGGTAATACTGAAACCGGCCAGATAGCTCAGCACCCAAGCCCCTGGCCCCCATGGGTACGGCAACAAGGACCACACAAACACCACGCAAGCCAAAACCACACGGCCACGCAAAGACAGCAAACTAGCGCTGATCCGCAACTGAACCGCCACCAGCACTAAAGCGCAAATAACCAAATCAACCGACATCACAGGCTTCCTTGCGTTAGCTTTTGCTGCGGCACGTTGCGCTCAATCGAATTGGCTTTTAGCCAGCCATGTCGAATAGCCGACTTGTTCCAAGTGTAGAGTATGTGCAGATCCCCATTACGAGTACGTAACATATAGGGGTAGTCATACTGAAACTCGCACCCTCGCTCGCCATGGCATTTGTTGGCTTTGACTCGTTCCAGATACAAGCGTTGATCCTCCGCCGTGGTTTCCCCGATGAACTCTTGTTCAATCAAGTCGATAAAGGTGTTTGATTTCATTTCAGCACCTCGCCACTGCTCTCGATTATGAAAATACCAGCGGTCTTCCCAATGCTGCCCCGCATCCCGGGTTTCGCGAATACACAGGTCATCGCGCTCTTCACGGTTACAATTGGTCGCCACCAGCCAATGTCCCGGCCCCATGGCTACGCCACCAAGGGCGGAGCTAGGATTATCCAGCGGAGAATATTTCAGCGGCGACCAGGACCAACCACCATCACTACTGGAAGACTGATACAAGTACCCGTTGTTTGGTTCGTTCTCATTGCGCAGGAAAGAAACAGCGTGGTTGCTGTCATCCACCAACACCAGCGGCTGAATAGCCTTGCGCCCATGCCCAATACGAGCCTTGCCGAGGATACGGTTATTCCTGTCCAGTCGCAGAATTTCACCAAACTTGCCGACCATTTCGTGATACACCGGCAAGCCAATGCTGCCATCGCTGTAATGGATAGGCGGGGTTTTGACCAGAGTGCTGATATTCAGAAACGGGGTGGCCACCAATGAAGTAGCAAATTCCCAACTGGCGCCGAGATCCGAAGATTCCAGCACTACCAAACGGCTGGCCGCCCAGCCGCCGAAGCTCACTGCGACCACAAACAAACGCATGCGGCCATCCTCATCCAGCACCGGCAGCGCGTTACCCAGCTTGCGAATGTGCCGGCCCCAGCCTTGGGAAATCTGTTCACGCGTGACGGACACTTCCTCGTCGGACCAGGTTCCTGATTGAGGATCAAAAATAGCGGAATTAATAGACACATCTGCCGCCCCTTCACGGGTCCCGGCAAACCAAAAAGCGCGCAACCGGCCATCCGGTAACTCCACCATGGACGCCGCGTGCACCATGCTGGTGTCCGCATCTGACGCAAAACGGGTTTGCCACTGGGAATCGGAAGGCACCGGGGCGGGGTCCGCTGCCAGTAACTGCGGGGCCGGTTGCCAGAGCCGCGCCGGTGTTGCAGCAAAATAGCTTGCCACCAAGGCAGCACCGACCAAAAGATGAAACGCTCGCTTAAGCATAGGGGATTGTCACAACTGAAATATGCAAATAATTGTTCCTGGTTGCTCGATCAGCGTATTACACGCCGGGCGACAGTCTACCAGCCGTCTGAAAAATTGCCCGCCGTTGATACAAATTTGCTACACCGGCTGTCCGATTACGCGGAGAAGATGCCCTGTAGAGCGATCAAAATGTGTTCAGGCCCATAATGATAATGTCATAATGACGCCGCGTTTTTGACCGAACCCATTCCAAAAATAACGAACAAGGATTTTTCACCCCCTATGGACAGGCTACTACCTTCAGGCCTCTTTTGGCTTTTACTTGCACTCTCTACATTTTGTGCACCAGCATTCAGCGATGAAGATCAAGGCTGGAGTCTGGTGAGTGACCGCAATGACATTCAGGTGTACATGAAACACCGGGATGACTCCCGCCTGAAGACGTTTCGTGGCATCACCCGCTTCCCCCTGAAAGACGAGTACTCCCTGGTCGCACTGCTCAACGATTACCCCTCGTACCCTAAATGGCTGCATTTTGTCGATAGCGCCGAAGAGTTCGGCCGCACCAACCCCCTCGACCGTCAGTTACGCTTCACCACCCAACTGCCTTGGCCGCTGGCCGACCGGGAAGCGGTATTACGCGCAAAAGTGACCCAAGTGCTGAACCCCAATCCCGATTCGGTGAAAATCACCCTCATCAACCAACCGGATGCTTTGCCCCCCACCAAGAACTATATCCGCTTTCCTGAAATGACCGGGGTATTAGCCTTTAGCCGGCTGAGCAACCACCAAGTAGAAATGACCTATGAACTGATTCTGGACCCGGGCGGCTACATCCCCGCCTGGATTGCCAATATTCTGCTACGCGATGCGCCTTACTTCACGCTAGAGCGACTTCGCCGCATCATCAATAAACCGGAATATCAGAACCATTATTACGATTACATTGATCTGCATGGCCCGGGCAGGCCTGCAGATGCCACACCCCAAGCCGCCCCACCGCCCGAGCAACCGGAAGAGCATAACGCAAACGTAACAAAGTGATTACACCTCTGTCGCTTTCGATCAAAGCTCTACTAACATAGTGCTTAGTTTCTGTGCGATTCGGAGAGCGTCAGATGGTAATGCGGTTGTTTTTCTTCCTGTATAGCTGGCTGATCTTTGTACCACTCATGTTAGCGACTACTCTGCTGGCCGGCGCGGTCTGTTTACTACTCACTCTTTTTCTACCCGCTGGGAAAGTCGCAAAACTCACCGCCGTACCGTGGGCCCGGCTCTGCCTGCTTTACAGCGGCGTGCGAGTAGAGGTGGAAGGCCGTCATCACCTACAGCCCGGCCAAAGTTACGTCATCGTCGCCAACCACCTCAGTCAATTCGATATTTTTGTATTGTACAGCTATCTCGGCATGGATTTTCGCTGGGTAATGAAACATGAGCTACGCAAAGTGCCGATTATCGGTATCTGCTGCGAAAAATTAGGCCATATTTTCATTAATCGGGACAACACCGAAGCAGCCATTGCTTCCCTGAATGACGCCCGTTTGCGGTTGGCCAATGGGGCCAGCGTGTTGTTCTTTCCCGAAGGCACTCGCAGCCGCGACGGACAATTGAAGCCCTTCAAGAAAGGTGCCTTCAAAATGGCTCAGGAACTGCAAATGCCCGTGTTGCCTGTCACCCTGTCGGGAACATTCAGCATTTTGCCCGCCGGAACCTTAAGATTGCATCCCGGCGCCACCGCCCGTCTGATTATGCACCCCTCACTCACAGTGACCGACAACACTGAGGCCGAACTGCAAGCCCTGATCCAGCAGAGCCGCGCCGCCATTGCCTCTCCGTTAAACGACAACTGCCCACAGCCGTTGCTCTAACTCCAGCGACGGCCCGACGTGTCGCCAACGCCACCACCCCCACTCCTTGCCTGGCAAGATTGGCCCATTCTGCAGTGACAAAGTGTCTACACTCAGGCGCAAATCGGGCTGCAAGCTGAAAGTACAAAGTTAAAAAGCGCTGGTAATCACAGCGCCAACCGAAAACGCTGGTCCCCACGCGACACCGCAAGGCCGTTTGGTTACCAGGCCCCGTGACAAGCTATTCGCGCTTTCCAACTTTGTGCGTTGCACTCACACACCAACAGCGAACGCCGCTTTTGCTAGAGCGGCGACAGGAGTGATCATGAAAGATTTCAAAGATAAAGTTGCTGTTATCACTGGTGCCGGCTCCGGCATTGGCCGTGCTCTGGCCATGGAGCTGGCCGCCTCTGGCGCAAAACTGGCTCTCTCGGACATTAACGAGGCCGGCCTAAAAGAGACCGCTGACAACCTGAATCTCAGCGAAGATCGCCTGATGACCAAGATATTGGACGTAGCGGATCGCCAAGCGTTCTACGCTTTCGCCGACGATGTGGTTAATCATTTCGGGCACGCCAACATGATTTTCAACAACGCTGGTGTAGCATTGGGCGCCACCGTAGAAGAGATGAATTACGACGACTTCGAGTGGTTGATGAACATCAACTTCTGGGGCGTGGTTTACGGAACCAAAGCGTTCCTGCCCTACCTGAAGCAAGCCAGTGAGGGGCATATCATCAATATCTCTTCCATCTTCGGTCTCGTGGGCATTCCTACTCAGTCTGCTTACAACGCAGCCAAGTTCGCGGTGCGCGGCTTCACTGAGTCCTTGCGCATTGAGTTGGAACTGGAAGGCAACTCGGTATCCTGCACCTCCATTCATCCTGGTGGTATCAAGACCAATATCGCCAAAGCCGCGCGCATGAGCGATGGCGTTGAGCGCATCACCGGTGCCAGCAAGGAACAAGCCATTCAGGATTTCGAAAAAATGTTTCGCACCACACCAGCAGAAGCGGCCAGAACCATCCTCAAGGGAGTCCGCGGGAACAAACGTCGGGTGTTGATCGGTTCGGATGCTATCGCTGTCGACACCATGCAGCGCCTGCTGCCGACCAGCTACCAGAGGCTGATTACCATGGGTCAGAAGTATATGAACAAAAAATAAGGAGTGAGGGAATAACGCTTTACCCTTGCCAAAATAGACCTTTGATGATGCCATGACTACTCACTCATAGGAGTAGCCATGACATCTTCAGAGGTTCCCTTTTCCCAAGCGGCCGAAAACAACAAAGGCCCGATTTTCCAGGTTTTGCAGCAACACTGTCAGGCCCCCGGCAGGCTGCTGGAAATTGGAGCCGGCACCGGGCAGCATGCCGCTTGGCTGTCTGCACAGCTACCCCATTTGCAATGGCAACCCTCTGATGTGGCGGAGAATCTCCCCACCATTCGCCACTGGCTGGGCGAAACACCTAATCCTGCAAATGCCCCGCTGGCGCTGGATGTGAGCGGCCAATGGCCCGTTGGGCCTTTTGATTATCTGTTCACCGCTAATACGTTTCACATCATGGCGCAATCACTGGTCGCCCATTGCATCGCTGAAGGGTGCCAGCGTCTCAGCACAGAGGGGTTGTTCATGGTCTACGGCCCTTTCAACTACGATGGGCAGTTCACCAGTGATTCCAATCGACAGTTTGAACGTTGGCTGAAAGCCACCAATGCGCAACGTGGGATCCGCGACAAAGAATGGGTAGAACAGGAGTTTGACCGCCATGGCCGGCAATGCCTCGCGGACCATGCCATGCCGGCCAATAACCGGGTGCTAGTATTCGGATAAGACCGTAACCTGAAACTCAACCAGGGCGAAAACCGTGCATTTCGGTTTCGGGTAAATTACTCCGAGCATCATGGCCATCACGCCAATGACACAGCCCCTTACCTCGCATCTATAGGGCATAACCCTGACACTCAAGCGCAAAGGGAATTGCCACCACCGCGCCGGTGATAACGAACAAGCGGTCGAAAGGAGAGGGTAAATCCATGAAAATGGCTAACAGTACCCCCACCCAAGACACTACAATAACGCCGCTAAGCAAGCCGATAACTGACATCTTCGGACAACGCCGATTGTTTTTTATACAATATAACGTTTGGAGACACCTCCGAAACCTTGTCAAACAGGGTCATCAAGGTGGCTATACTCTCAAACTCTCTCGCATTCAGACTGAGCGAATACATGCAAAAAGACAAAGCAAGCTCCTGGAGCCTGGAGCAATTTCAGGTTCCGGAAAAAGAAGGCGAACGCCGCTTTCACGACTTTGATCTGCACCTGGATCTGATGCACGGCATCGCCGATTCGGGCTTCCAGTACTGCACGCCTATTCAGGCTGAAGTCCTGGAACATACCCTCGCTGGCGCCGATGCCATCGGCCGGGCTCAAACCGGTACCGGCAAGACCGCCGCCTTCCTGATCACTGTAATAAACGATTTGCTCAAACATCCCATTGATGTCCAACGCTTTGCCGGTGAGCCCCGCGCCCTGATCGTGGCCCCCACCCGGGAACTGGCCATGCAGATCGAGAAGGACGCCAACATACTGACCAAGTACACCGACCTTCAAGTGATGAGCGTGGTGGGCGGTATGAACTTCAATCGCCAACAGGAACGGCTGCAAAACAAACTGATTGATATCTTGGTAGCCACCCCCGGTCGTCTTCTCGATTTCGCCAAACGCCGCGATCTGTGGCTGGACCGGGTAGAGTTTCTGGTGTTGGATGAAGCCGATCGTATGCTGGACATGGGCTTCATCCCCGATGTAAAACGCATTGTAGGCATGACGCCGAAAAGCCAGTATCGCCAAACTCAACTGTTCTCCGCCACATTCAACGACGATGTGATGAACCTCTCCCGCCGCTGGACGCAGGATGCCGAAGTCGTGGAGATAGAGCCAACTCAAGTCACCACTGATACCGTAGAGCAGAGGGTCTACATCACCAATACAGACGACAAGTTCAAGCTGCTCTATAACCTCATTACCGGCATGGACATGGACAAGGTCATCGTATTTGCCAACCGTCGAGACATTACTCGCCGGGTGTGCGATCGGCTGCAAAAGCGGGGGCTTAAAGTCTCCCTGATTTCCGGCGACGTCCCGCAAACTCAGCGAAGCAAAACGCTGGAGCGCTTTCGGGCCGGCGACTTGCAAGTGCTTATTGCCACGGACGTGGCCGGCCGCGGCATCCACATTGATGGCGTCTCTCACGTAGTGAACTACAATCTGCCTGAAGATCCGGAAGACTATGTGCACCGCATTGGTCGCACCGGTCGCGCTGGTGCCAGCGGTATGTCGATCAGTTTTGCCTGTGAAGATGACGCCTTCCTGCTACCGGAGCTGGAAAACGCCATCGGCATGAAGCTGGAATGCGAATACCCGCCCGCAGACTTGCTGGCGGAAAAGGGAACCACTGAGCCCGCGACAGCGCCAGACACTGACGCAGCGCAAAACGCAGAAAAGAAGGACTGACCATGGCGACACGAATCAGCCCTACGGAGGGCAAAGCCCTGTTTGATCAAGGCGAGGCTCTGTTCGTCGATATCCGCGACCCGGCCAATTTTGCCGCAGGACACCTGCAAGGCGCCCTGCATTTAAGTCAGGCCAACGTGGATCAGTTTCTGGCCAACACCGCTCAGGACCGGGCATTGGTGGTGTACTGCTACCATGGCAATAGTAGCCAAAGTGCGTCGGACTGGTTGACTGAACAGGGTTTCAACAACGTAGTCAGCCTGGATGGGGGCTACGACGTATTCCGCCAGCAATTCCCGGAATGCCTAGAGGAAACAGCATAGTAAAGTCCTCTAGAAACAACGCGTTGCATGCCCATAAAAAATCAAAGAGGAAGGCGGATAGTATTTACTACACCCTCTCCGCCCCCTCCACTACTTTACCCCAGCGGGCCTTTGCATCTACACCATTCAACGTATTACATACAACTCCAGCGGCTTTTAGAAGCGATAGCCCACACCGACCATATAGACCCAAGGGTCAATTTCCACATCGATTTTGTCCACCCGGCTATCGTTCACGTATAGACGTGCTTCGGTATCAATATCGATATTCCAGATGCTGACATTGAAGAGCCAGTTTTCATCAATGATGAAATCCGCCCCTACTTCCCAGGCAAACCCCACAGAATTACTCAGCTCAACATCCACATCGGCCCCGCCCACCAATGGGCTCACCACCGCATCATCAATGCTGTCTTCGAAGAACAGCGTGTAGTTCACCCCAGCCCCAAGATAGCCGCGCACGGGACCTAGCTGGGGAGCATAAAACTGTGCCAGTAGCGTAGGCGGCAAATGACTGGTCTCACCAATCGCTACACCTGAGCCCCCCGTATCCAAGATGATGTCATGAGTAAATGGCGTCGCCCCGACCAGCTCAACACCGATGTTATCCGTAACCATATATGAGAATGTCAGGCCCAGCTGGGTATCGTCATCCACATCCACGCCCAACCCACCAACCGCAGGCAATCCGGGATTAAAGCTATCGCTACTCACATCCGGATCAACCTTGATCCCCCCCATTCGCACAATGAAGTCACCTGACTGGTGTGCCATGGCTGGCGCTGCCACCAACATCGCTGACAACAGCAATACGTTTTTTCCCTGTCCTCGCAGTTTCATACTCATCCCCTTTGTTAAAACCAGGCCCCTTGTGAAGTTCACTGTAGTGATGGTTCACGATGGAGACCCCATTGAACGCCACCTTCGAATTCACAACATTGCGCTGCATCAATAAACGATTTGGCTACTGATCAGATTTTCATCGAAAATCCCACAATAGATTGCAGGCTCAACGACGCCGTAGAAGACCGCTACAAACCCGCTAAAGACGTCTTTCGACAGAGAGGGGATAGAAGTTTAACCTCCGACATTCGCTCGCAACGCGCATCCAAAAGTGGCCCCTCTGGGCCCAGAATCAGGAGTAAATTGCGAACCCGCCTGAAACAATTTGTTTCCAGAGGCGGGTCCACGGCACCTTATCTTTAATGGGTTAGCACTAGCGCCCCGGATAGCAGTCTTACCGGGTACATACAGGCTTGAGTGAATACCGCACAATATGGTTACTGTCTTCACCTATATTGATAAATAGCAGAGCGTTTATCTCCTGAATCCAGGCTTGTTAGTAACACTACTCTCCAGCATTTGATAAAAAACGAGGTGTATCACCATGTCCTCCAGCGAACTGATTAGTGCCCTGCGCAATGCCCACAAAGCTCACCTGCTTCAGCAACTGCAGGCAACAGAGCACTGGCACGCCATGATGTCGCAGGCCAGCGATCTCCTTACCGATATCCCACTCGGCACCCTAGTGGACCAGGACAGCTTGGTTCTGGTAGTTGATCAATGGTTACAGGAAGCACTCAGTGCCCGTGGCTTGCAAGATGTCATTAGCGATGTCAGTCACGCTCTCTGGGAAGCCGCTGAACAGGATGGCACCGCCCTCGGCGAGCTGCTTCGCGAAGAACATTTCGAAGCTATCCTTGAACAAATATTGAAACTGCAAAGCTTGCGGGAGAAAGCCGTCCATTCCGCCATGAACCACCCTTTAGTCAGCGAAATGGTTAGCGAGATGCTCTATACCGGCATCAAGAATTTTTTGCTGGAAGAAAATGCTCTAGCCAAACTGCCTGGCGTTAGCAGCGTAATGAAGATGGGTCGCAAGAGTATGGTCGGCAAAGCCATGGGAGGCATGGAAGAATCCATCCGCGTGTATCTGCAAAAGAATATTCGCGTCACCCTGAAAACCGGCGAACAATGGTTGAACAAGCAGCTCACCAACGAGCGTATTCAACAACTGGCCCGGGACGGCTACCGCCGCGTCTCACCGCTTAAACCCGCTGACTATATGTCCATGGTGCCCAAAGGGACCGTAGATGAAGTGGTCGCCCAAAGCTGCGCCATTACTGATGAAAGCGCCCGCTTGGATTACACTCGCCGTCTCGTCAGTGTGGGCATCCGCGCCGCCGTAGCATCACTCATGGACACACCCCTGAAAAGTATTCTCGATGGCATGCAAATCAGCGAAGAGCGAATCCGCGAGTTCACCACCCCGGCCCTGGCTCGTGGCGCCACCGTGCTGATTGAGCAAGGAACACTGGAGCCGTTTATCGAGTGGGTTCTGGACGACTTTTATCAGTCAGAAGCGTGTAGAAAGATTATTGATAGTTAAAAGAGGAAATTGGCAGCGTCGCGAACCGAGATTGTTTTCATCTGCAACACAAGAGGCCGCGCCTAAAGCTTGGGCGCGGCCTCTTTGTTCCTTAAAGGGCACAGCACAACCGCGGAGGTTTTAGCTGTCAACGTTTACAAAAACGATTCTGCATATTCAGCCAACAGCGACCGCGGCACCCCGCTCAACTGCACTGACCCCCCATGCACGAAACGTTTAAAACGCTCAGTCATGTAAGTTAGCCCTGAGCTGGTAGGCGACAGGTAGGGCGTATCGATCTGCGCCAGATTGCCCAAACACACCACCTTGGAGCCCTCCCCCGCCCGGGTAATGATTGCTTTCATCTGATGAGGGGTCAGGTTCTGGCTTTCATCGATCAGTATCAGCGATTTCTGGAAGCTGCGCCCACGAATATAATTCATCGCCTTGAACTGAATATTGGCACGTTCCTTTACATATTGAATGCTGCCCGAAGGGTTTTCATCGTTAAGATGCAGTGCCTCAATATTGTCATTGATAGCGCCCAGCCAAGGATCCATTTTTTCCTCTTCCGTACCAGGAAGGAAACCTTGATCTTCCGCCAGCGGTGGAGTGGAACGGGTGGCAATAATTTTGTTAAAGCTTTTTTGCTCCACGGTCATTTCAATGGCCGCTGCCAGCGCCAGAATAGTTTTACCGGAGCCTGCTGCCCCGGTGAGCGTGACGATATGCACATCCGGATCCAGCAACATTTGCAAGGCAATGGCCTGCTGAATGTTCATCGGCTTGAGGCCCCAGGCTTCTTGCTCCATCAGGCTATCCGCCTTGTAATGACGAAGCGTCACCACACCGTTTTCCACCGTCATCACCCGGCCGACAAAACCCTGTTCGTCGATGATGTACTGGTTGGGGTACACCTCTTCCCCAAGAATTTCACTAACCAGTAAGCCATGCGACAAATGATGAAGGGTATCAATGCCCACCTGTTCGGTTTCCACCTCGGTGACCTGATCCCAAAATGAACCGGGCACTTCGAAATAGCCTCGCGTCAACTGCTTAATGTCCGACACCAGCTGATCGTTGTGATAATCCTCTGACTCGATACCGCAGGCACGCGCTTTGAGGCGCATGTTGATGTCCTTTGTCACCAGAATATAGCGTCGGTCTGGAAACTGGCCCTTCATGGCCACCACGTCATTGATGATGCGGTTGTCGTTCAGATCATTGGTGAGCGGCGCTGTGGCTTTGTTTCGCTCGGCCATCAAAACCGTCAATGTGCCTTGGGGCTCATTCTCGCCACCACGGGGTATGGGAATCCCTTCTTCCACTTGCTGGGGGCTGGCGC
The DNA here is from genome assembly GCF_040119285.1 of Alcanivorax sp. Taxonomy (GTDB): domain Bacteria; phylum Pseudomonadota; class Gammaproteobacteria; order Pseudomonadales; family Alcanivoracaceae; genus Alcanivorax. The sequence continues at coordinate 92,439 of NZ_JBEDTY010000029.1, read as the reverse complement.
TGCCCAGCACCTTGTCGATCTGCCGAATGGCGGCACGACAGTCCGCTGCCGTATGTGATTTGCCACTCTTAAGCTTATCCAGTTCCTCGAGCACCGTCATGGGAATCACCACCCGATGTTCCTCGAAATTGAGTAACGAGTTAGGGTCGTGAATCAATACATTGGTATCAATGACGTAGGTTTTTTTCTGGTCTTCTTCAAAGGCAGAACTGTCGTTCTGGCTAGCGCTTGCGTGGTTAACGGAAAGGGTGTGGAGTCTGGCCGCGCGCTCTTCCATGCGTATCCCCTGTGCTTCGATGGGGCGACATTTAGCGTGGACGTCAATTTCAAGCAGCGAGAGTGACGCCTGCGCCTGCCGCCGTGGTTTAAGCCAATTGGCGGTTCAGTTGCATTAAGCTGTTTCAGCTTTTGATCGCGATCACTCCCACAAAGGCGGGAATGGGATTACCATAACTCAGCTTTTCATAAACGATCAAGGGTCCTTTGCTCAATCTTTTTCACCTCCTTGCCTTCACAGTGAATAACAGCCCTTGGGCATTAGCCGTCAGGCCCATACCCAGCCACGTATTTTTCCGTGATTTAAACGCACCGGGCCGGATACAATCTCAACCCAGCCTTGCACAACCAACGACATGCCATGAAAGGAGACTTCATGCCGCTTAAACACCCCAAAATAATGATGCCACCCCCGGCGCTGTTTCTCGGTGGCCTGCTGATGGGATACGGGCTGGACCGTGCCCTGAATCTCCCTGCCGTGCACTTTCTTGGCCAGCAATGGGTCACTCTGGTGTTGGCGCTGATTGGTATCAGCCTTGTTATCGCTGCCGTAATACAACTGCGCCGCGCCCAAACTACCCTGCTGCCACACCGGGCCGCTGAGACGCTGTTGACCCAAGGCGTGTTCGCACTCAGTCGCAACCCGATTTATCTCGGCTTTGCCTGTCTTCACCTGGCCATGGCACTGGCTCAACACAGCACCGGCATGCTGGTAATGTGGGCGCCTGTCATCTGGGTTATCCAGCAGCATGTGATTGCGGCGGAAGAAGCGTTCCATGCCCAGCAGTTTGGTGAGCAATGGCAGGCATATCGCCATAGAGTGCGGCGTTGGCTATAAATCCCGTATCTCCGTCATCGAGCACACAGGCTCCCGGAGTTTCAGATTTGATCCATTCCACCGGCCCCAACTTGCCATGCTGCAAGCGCATGTGACGGGACCCGAAATGGCCGGGCACCAAAGTGCTGGGTCGGGTGTCCAGAGGCAACCAACCCAGGCGGCGGTAAAGCTCAGCCACCAGCTCGGAACAAAACCAGCCGCGCTGATCCGAACGCCGGGTATAGCCGGTGAGCACATCCAGCGCATTGCACAGCACATAGTTTTTGTAAGGGCGATGTAGAAGTCGTCGGGCCATACGGACCACCATTCGTTGCTGACGTTCCGTCAGGTCCGGGCCATGCCGGCGGCGCACCGCCACCGCTCCCGGATAATCCTGGATTTTCCTGTGCAATGGCACCAGAGCCACCCCGGCGACTGGGTAGCCAAGGGTAACGTCTGGGGATTCACTGACCGTAGTGGACTCCAATACCAACGGCTCTGGCTGGCCCGGCAGATGAAGCACCATGCCAATATGGCTCCAGGGACTGCGCGTAAAAACCCGAATTACATCACTGGTAAAGCCCCGGCCGGAAAACAGCAGCAAATCCCCCGTACGGAGGGCAAAAGAAAAATCCAGAGATGGTGTCATTACAGACGCTCCCGGTTTTCTGGCTACCGTGAACGAGAAATTAAACAGATCAAATGACAGCCTTCTGACAGTGGGATCACGGTTTGGTGAAAGGGAGAAAAGAACCTCAAGCTTCCAGCTACAACACTGTTCAGGCTTGTGTGGGTGATACCGAAATTCTCCTCGCGACTCATAGGATCATCGCCAAGCACACACGAGTGCGGCTTGCATCGTCACATTTCTGTTATCTCCATCCACTATCCTCAGCAACACCTTGTGCCTCTCTCTTGCCCCGCCTATGGAAGACAAGCTCTACTTATTGCAACGCCACCTACCAGAGCTTCTGGAACTTGATGCACTGATACGCCATGGAGAGCGGCACCTGCGCGTCACCACAGTACACCACGTGCCTATAGGCGAGTTGTCCTTGCCGATACAGGTGATCGAACTGGGCAGCCGTTCACCCAATGCGCCTGTAGTGGGATTCTTTGGTGGCGTCCACGGGGTAGAGAGAATAGGCAGCCAGGTGCTGATGTCCTGGCTGCACAGCCTGATCCATCGCCTGCAATGGGATGACCAGCTACATCGCCGCTTGGAAAAAGTACGTTTGGTCTTCATGCCGATGATTAATCCCGGCGGCATCTGGCGGCGCACTCGCAGCAACCCCAACGGGGTAGACCTGATGCGCAACGCTCCGGTAGACGCCATGGGGAGGGTCCCTTTTCTAGTGGGCGGCCATCGCATCAGCCGCCATTTGCCCTGGTATAGGGGCAAAGTCGGCGCTCCCATGGAGCTTGAAGCTCAGGCGGTCATCCGCACCGTACGCGAGAAACTGTTTACCTCGCCGTTCTCCATCAGCCTGGATTGTCACAGCGGCTTTGGCCGTCGAGATCGAGTCTGGTGCTGTTATGCACGAAGCCACCGACCGATTCCACACATTGCTGAGGTCTACAAACTAAAGCAGGTCTTTGAACAAACTTACCCGAACCATCACCCCTACCTCATCGAGCCCCAATCAATTAACTACACCACCCACGGAGACCTGTGGGATTACCTTTACGATGACGCTCAGGAACAGCAGCCGGACCACACCTTCCTGCCATTCACACTGGAAATGGGCTCTTGGCTCTGGGTGCGTAAAAACCCGCGCCAAATGCTGGATTTTTTCGGTTACTTCAATCCAGTGATCAGTCATCGCCACCACCGGGTTCTGCGACAACACCTGCCATTCTTCGAGTTCCTCACCGCCATGGCCAGTAATGCTGGCAATTGGCTACCCTCTGCCAATGAGCGTAACTCCCTCACCCAAAAAGCCATTGAACACTGGTTTTTGGAAAATCACTGATTCACCCGGAACTGGCCCTGCAATTGCATCGCCTTGTGCACAAGGTTGGGTCACGATGCGCTCTGCCTTACACTTGTCCTAACTCGACTTTCAGGAAACCCGGTATGAAACCTCTGCTTGTTCCAGCTATTGCTCTGCTTGTCACCGGCTGCCAACACTTCAGTAACTACCAACAACCCTACGGTGAGGACACCGCCGAGATCACCTTTACCAGCAATGATACAGCAGCGCAGCCTGTTATCTGTGTGCCTGGCGAGGGATTCCAATCCACGGATTTCTCCATATCACAACGGCCCATTGGCGGCGACAGCCTGAATGAGCTAATGGAGGTCATGAAGAAAAGCCCAGAAGTAACGACTAGCCTGAAAGCTTCCCGGCAAGCCCGGATTGGCATTCTCTACAACCAAAAAAGCACCAACAGCACCAAGCGGGATCGCTGTCGAGTCGCTCTTCAATTCGAAGCGCTGGCAGGCGAACACTACCAAGCAAAATTTAATTTCAGTCAGGGGCAATGCGGCCTGTCATTGACCAATAGTCGTGGTCACTCCGCAGACGCCGTACACGTCGACTGGGAGTGCCCGTCATAAACACCCTCATTTGGTGCGCCGCACCATTGCGGCGCACCCTCTTCCTTGTTGCTGCTGCTCCATGCCCCTCACCTCGCCCCGATTATATTCAAGTCATTATTAAATAAAGGAAAAACAAAACTGGCACGCTCTCTGCATTCTCTTTTTCGAGCCTGATAGGCGGTGCGCCACTCGCGCACATTTGAACAAATTAGACTTGTTAAGAGGGTTGCACATGAAAAACGTACTTGGTCTGAAGAAAACGCTCATTGCTTCCACTATTGCGGCAGCAAGCGTGGTGGCTCCGTCTATGGCAGCTGCAGAAATCAGTGGTAGTTTGGGGATTGCCAGCATGTACCTGTGGCGCGGTCAGGATGTGTCTGCCGGTACGGCTAACGTTTCCGGCAGCCTAGACTTCACCACCGACGCAGGCTTTTATGCAGGCACCTGGATTTCTTCTGCGGGCACCCCTGTGAGCCTCACTGGCGAAGCCACCGTCACCGGTCCTGGCGGCGCCCCAATTGAAGGCTCTGGCACGACCTCCACGGAGACTGACTTTTACGCAGGTTTCGGGGGCGAAGCAGGCAGCTTGAGCTACGATATTTCTTACTGGACTTACGTGTATCCGGAAGATGATATTGGCGCTGGCGAACTTGCAGAACTGATTGCCAGCGTGGGCATGGGCGGCTTTACTTTCACCGGTTACGTGAGCGCCAACAACCTGAGCAATTCCGACAAAGAGAATTTTGGTGACGACCTGTACCTGACCCTGGGCTACGAATATGACGCCTTTGGTTTAACCGTAGGCACCTGGGACCTGGACGATGACGACACCAACTACACACACGTGGACCTGAGCTACTCTCCTATCGAAAACTTGGCCTTTACCGTCTCCAAAGTGGTAGATAGCGATGAGTTCGCTGACGTTACCGATGATCAAGATCCGCTCTTCGTAGTCGGCTACAGCTTCCCGTTGTAAACGACAAAGTTATTAGGGCGGCGCCTGTCGCCCACGGTTTACGCTGCAGGGCTCCTACCTAGTCCTCGTAAACACGCAAGCAACCCTGCGGCGTTTTTTAATTGACGTTTCATGCTCGATCTTTGACGCTTAAAAGCAAAGTGCAAACCGCCCCACTCCCACTGACAGCACGTCCTTTTCTTGTTTTTCTTCTATCGTTCAAAATACACCACCAGCGCATCATGATCCGAAACGGGACTAACCCCCTTTGAGCCATACAAGCTATCGTAACGGCCCGCGTTTCCGCGACTCACCGCCACCTTGCTAATGGCCCCTTTTAACAGGGGGGAGACCCAAATATGATCCAACGCCTGTGGCTGGCACCGATAACGAAAACTATAGCGTGATTTTTTAGGCAACTCGGCCCAGGCATTCAGCAAGCCCGCCTGCTCAAAACGCCGGTAGCTGGCCGAAAATCGCCCCGGGCCCCACGTGGTATTAAAGTCACCGGCGACAATCAACGGGCTCGTCTGCTCTTCCACCCAGTCAGCCAAGAAGGCCGCTTGGGTGTGCCGTTTTTCATATACTTTCGCTTTCTTTAAATCCCGCGCACTACGCCAATGCACCACCACTAAGCGAGCCGTCAACGGCTCCTGAATATTCACCACTAAAGGCGGGCGCGAGTAAAGCGCATGGCCACGCAAACGTTGATCTGAAAAAAGAGTGCGAACCGGCCCAATATTTACCGGCGAGCGATACAGCACCGCCACATCCATGCCGGAAGGATCATTACCTTCGCGTAACACTGAACGATATCGATAACCCAGCTGTTCCAGCCGATCTGCAAGGCGGTTCAATACTATCTGGTTTTCCACTTCCTGGAGCGCCAGAACGTGCGGCGCCTTCAGGTCCACAACAATAAAATCCGCTAGCGCATTCAATCTCGCTTCCAGCAACATGGACGATACAGGGTCATCCAGCTTGCTATGCCTGTGCTGATCACGCAAACGCCACAGATTCAGGGAGGCCAGAGCCCATACCTGATCAGGCGCAGCGGGCACACCACGGGCAGCAGCAAGCCGCGGGCAATCTGCTGTGGCTACCAGAGGTATCACAATGAGGACAATCAAGATCAGTAAACGCATACAGACAGTGTATGCATGCCACTCGCTGCGCAACATAGGCACACGCTCAATCGCGTGTAAGTGGGTTTAGCCAAGGAACAGAGAGCCTAAAGGCGTAACCCAGGATCATTTTTAGGGAGGAAGCGCAGTAACGCCAAAGCAAAAGCGCACAGGCATAGCAGAAGTGCTCGTCAAATTCGAGATTAAAAACCGCTGCACAGGAGCAGCCAAAGACCACATTCAGGGTCGGTAGACCACTTTTAATTGTGGCGTGACCTTTGCTTCATCCACGTAGCCGATAAAGTTTCGATTACTGCCGACCAACATAACCATTTCCCGGTTGCTGGAAACTTCACGGGGCGGCATGCCCCGGCCGGTGAAAATCATTTCGGCCCAATAGCTTTTCATCTGCTCTGAATTTGTACCCATTACCTGCTGATAGAAACCCGTGCGGGCTTCACTTTTGATCGGCAAATCCAAAGGTTTCAAAGCAACACTGGACCCCCAGCGCGTCAAACCATTAAATAGCTCTCGCACTTCATTCTGGGTCAACATGGGCACATCGCTGCTGGCGGAAACCACCACAACGGGCTCGGCGTGCAGAGCGACAGACAGGGTGAGGAGTAATGAAATTATCCATTTCTTCATTATCATTTCCCTTAAAACAACGAATCGGCGCTGAAACGCACAATGGTGTCGTGTTCATTCTTAATTTCGGCATTTGTAGCCGTCAACACAAAAGCCCATCGCTATGACTTCATTTAAAAAAGTCGTAACTCCACGTCTCACCGGAGTCTGCGATATAGAGGCCATCTTCTCCAAGAGGGGTGTCCGCTTGTGCTTGGCTCATGCCCGCCAACAAAATATCATTGACGCGCACCCTGCAAGGCTTTTGCACGTGATGTTGCCCTTGCAATTATTCCAACGCTTCGAGCTGTTGCTGATAATCATACCGCGAGCCCATAAGGGGCTGGCGTCCAACGGCACGCCGAGCACGACAGGCAACACCTTCCCCCGTAGCCTCCCCCACAGAAACGCCTATTTTTATGATTAGCCTACATCTAAAATAAAAAACCATATCATCCGAAATTGTGGCCGGAAATCAAAACGCAGAAGGCCTTTCACGCAACACCGGCAAGTCGGCGCAGATCGCATCCCCTTCCGCCGGCATCAGACAGACCGTAACCGATTCCCCAGGCTGGGGCACTCGCTGAAGTTTCATCAGCATTAGATGGTCGCCGCCCGGTGATAACGAGAAAGATTCCCCCGATTCCAACATGATGTGGTGCAAATGCCCCATCTTACGAGTGCCATCCTCCAGGGTTTTCATGCTGTGCAGCATGGTGTGACCCGCGACTTCACTGCTGGCACCCATGATTTTTACGCTGGACGCACCGTTATTCGTCACGGTTAGGTAACCGGCCATGGTCGGCGATACCGGTGGCACAGCCCTCAGCCACCCCTCTGAAATACTCACATCGGCATGGGCGAAGCCAGAGCACAGAACGGCCGCCAGGACTGCCCCCTGGCACGTTTTTTTATAAAAGTGATTCAACATCCGTTACCACCTCGTCAATCTTGAAATCCGCCGGGTACAGCTTGCGCACACGCGCCTGTTCATCCAGCAGGTAAATGTAGTCGCTGTGGGTAAACAGGTAGCCCTGATCCCCGGCTTCTTGGTCCTTGATGAAAACCACCCCATACTGCTTGGCAACCTCGCGAATCTGTTCCAGGCTACCGGTCAGGCCAACCATATCTGCCTTGAACCAGGGTAGATATTCCTTCAGATGAGCCACTGTATCGCGCTCAGGATCAAAAGTAATAAACACCGGCTGCACCTGATCAGCTACCCCTTCCTCTTCCAGATGGCGATAAACCTGTGCCACTTGGGCAAGCACCGCCGGGCAAATATCCGGGCAATGGGTGTAGCCAAAAAAGAGAATCGACACTTTACCCTTCAACTTTTCTGCCTGAAAAGGCGCACCATTCTGGTCTGTCAGGGTGAAATCACCGCCCAAACGAGTATTCACCGGTAGATCGCTTTCCTGCTTGCCACAGCCAGCCAACATCAACGCTACCAGTAATGGCAGCACATACAGCAGTTTTCCCATGATTCCTCCGGTTCGCAGTTTGCCGCAGTCAGCGCTATAATCCGCGCCCATTTTCACTCTATTTGACGGTTAGGCAACCCATGGCACGTAAGCTGTTTATCCAGACCCACGGCTGCCAGATGAACGAGTATGACTCCACTCGTATGGTGGACCTGCTCGAATCCAGCCACGGCCTAGAGCCCACCGACAATCCCGAAGAGGCGGATGTGCTGCTTCTCAACACCTGCTCTATCCGGGAAAAAGCCCAGGAAAAGGTCTTCCACCAACTCGGTCGCTGGAAAAAACTGAAAGACGCCAAGCCCGATATGATTATCGGCGTGGGCGGCTGTGTGGCCAGCCAAGAGGGCGACGCCATCCGCGACCGAGCCCCCTATGTGGACGTTGTTTTTGGCCCGCAAACACTGCATCGCCTGCCCGGCCTCATTACTCAGGCCGCCAGCACCCGTGAGCTGGCCATCGATGTGACCTTCCCGGAAATTGAAAAGTTCGACAACCTTCCAGACCCCAGTGTAGACGGGCCCTCCGCCTTTGTATCCATAATGGAGGGCTGCTCCAAATATTGTACCTTCTGCGTGGTGCCCTACACCCGCGGCGAAGAAGTCAGCCGTCCGGTGCAACCCGTCCTCAAAGAAATTCAGCACCTGGCCGACATGGGCGTTCGCGAGGTTAACTTGTTAGGCCAAAACGTGAACGCCTACCAAGGCGTGGGGGCCGACGGCGACACACTGGATCTGGCAGACCTGATCCGACTAATCCGGGATATCGACGGTATCGACCGCATTCGCTACACCACCAGCCACCCGGTGGAATTCTCTGAAGCGTTGATTCAGGTCTACGAAGACGTGCCCGAGCTGGTCAGCCACCTGCATCTGCCGGTGCAATCTGGCTCCGACCGTATCCTGGCGATGATGAAACGCAACCACATGGTGCTGGAATACAAGAGCAAGCTGCGCAAGCTCAAGCGTATCCGCCCAGATATTTCCTTTAGCTCGGATTTCATCATCGGCTTTCCCGGTGAAACCGACCGGGATTTCGAAGCCACCATGAACCTGATCCATGACATCGGCTTCGACATGTCTTTCAGCTTTATCTACAGCGCCCGCCCAGGCACGCCCGCAGCGGACCTGCCCGACGATGTGGATATGGAAGTAAAGAAGCAGCGCTTGGCCATTCTCCAGCAACGCATCAACCAGAATGCCCAGGATATCTCCCGCAAAATGGTGGGCAGCACCCAGCGCATTCTTGTAGACGGCTTCTCCAAGAAGGATCCCGGCCAGCTAAAAGGACGCACCGAAAACAACCGTGTGGTTAACTTCCAGTGTGATGACACCGACCTGATCGGCAAATTCGTGGATGTGACTATCGCCCAGGCTTACAGCAACTCATTGTTAGGCACTGATCCGCGCAACCCGGGTTAACCCCGGGCTTTGCTCGCTCATATCGTTATATCTATTCGTTCCAGCAGAACAACTTTAAATTGGCGCTTGGTTATATAGACTTGAACCTCGTTCGTGTAGACCAACGCCGATCACAAATTGTGAGGACAAACCATGCGTGTGTGGATTTCAGCCCTGTTACTGGCCGTTGCCAGTACCGCCGGTGCCCAGCAAACCCTGCTGAACAGCTCCTACGATATCGCCCGTGAGTTGTTTGCCGCCGTTAACCCGAAATTCCAGGCCCACTGGCAAGAGAAGACCGGGGAAGAGCTGACTATCCAGCAATCCCACTCCGGTTCCTCCAAGCAAGCACGCGCGATTCTGCAGGGCCTCAAGGCCGACGTGGTGACCTTTAACCAGGTCACCGACGTAAACGTGCTTCACGACAAGGGTAACCTGATCCCCGCGGACTGGAATACCCGCCTGCCCAATAACTCCAGCCCCTACTACTCCACCACTGCATTCCTGGTGCGCAAGGGCAACCCGAAAAACATTCAGGGCTGGGCCGACCTGTCGAAAAGCGGCGTCAGCGTGGTGTTCCCCAACCCGAAGACCTCGGGCAACGGTCGCTACACCTACTTGGCCGCTTGGATGGCAACCAGCGATCGGCTCAATGGCGATAAAGAAAAAATCCGTAACTACATGGCCCACTTCCTCTCTAACGTAGCCGTGTTCGATTCCGGTGGCCGCGCCGCCACGGTGACCTTCGCAGAACGGGAAATCGGTGATGTGCTGATCAGCTTCGAGTCCGAAGTGAACAACATCCGCAAGCAATACGGCAGTGACGATTACGATGTAGTGGTGCCGAAAACCTCGGTACTGGCAGAGTTTCCGGTCACCGTAGTCGACAAGGTGGTAGACCAGAAAGGTACGCGCAACGTCGCCACGGAATATCTGAACTTTCTTTACAGCGAAGACACCCAGCGACTGCTGGCGGGATTCAACTACCGAGTGCATAACAACACCGTAGTGAAAGAAACCGCCGATCAGTTCCCGCCGGTGAAACTGCTGGAAGTGGCGGACTACTTCGGCTCCTGGGCTGATGCACAGAAGACCCATTTTGCCTCTGGCGGCGAGCTGGACCGCTTGCAAGCCAAGGCCCGAAGCTTGCGCTAAGCAGGGCCTGACGCTTTGCCCCTACTGCGCACCCAACACTCCGTTCTTCCTGGCTTCACGCTCAGCTTTGCGCTGAGCGTGCTGTTTATCTGCCTGGTGATTCTGGTGCCGCTCTCCGGGTTGGCTATTCATGTTTCACAGATGAGCTGGGCGCAGTACTGGAGTGTAATCACCGACCCGCGTTCACTGGCCAGCTTCCGGGTGACCCTGCTGGCCGCCGCCGGGGCCAGCGGCATTAATGCTGTGGTCGGCCTGCTGTTGGCGTGGGTGATTACCCGCTATCGCTTCCCCGGTCGTCGCCTCATGGATGCGCTGGTGGATTTACCCTTCGCCCTGCCCACCGCCGTGGCCGGGCTGACGCTATCCGCCCTGTTTGCTGCCAACGGCTGGCTGGGACAGTGGTTCGAAGCCATTGGTATCAGCGTGGCCTACACCCCGTTGGGCATCATGATCGCCATGAGTTTTACCAGCCTGCCCTTCGTTGTGCGCGCGGTGCAGCCGGTACTCGAAGACCTGACCCCCGACGTGGAAGAAGCTGCCGTCACACTGGGCGCCACACCCATCGCCACCTTTACTCACGTTATCCTGCCGCAGCTGATGCCTGCACTTTTAACAGGCACCGCCCTGGCGTTTACCCGCAGCCTGGGGGAATACGGCGCAGTGATTTTTATTGCCGGCAACATGCCTTTTGAAACGGAAATTCTGTCGCTGCTGGTCAACATCCGCCTGGATGAATTCGACTACGGCGCCGCCAGTGCACTGGCCTCTGTCATCCTGATTGCCTCGCTGGTGCTGCTGTTCGGCATCCAGATGGTGCAATCACGCCTCACCCGCCGCTGGAAGGGGCACTGACCATGCATCAACGCCCACGCCACTGGCATCAGTGGTTTCTCATTCTGGCGGCCTTTGCCGCGGTAGCCATCTTGCTGGTTATGCCGTTGGCTCTGATTTTCACCGAAGCTTTCAGTCAGGGCTGGAGCATGGTGCAGCAGAATTTGACCAACCCGGACATGCTCGGTGCCATCAAATTAACACTCGTGGTTGCGCTGATTACCGTGCCGGTGAATCTGTTGTTCGGCATCCTGCTCGCCTGGTGCGTGACCCGTTACGAGTTCCGCGGCCGCAAACTGCTCAGCACCCTCATCGATATTCCCTTCGCCATGAGCCCGGTGGTCGCCGGGCTATGTTATCTGGTGGTCTACGGCGCCCAAAGTGTGGTGGGTAACTGGTTTAGCGGTATGGGTATGCAGCTCATGTTTGCCCTGCCCGGCATGGTCATGGTCACCGTGTTTGTCACCTGCCCCTACGTGGCCCGCGTGCTGATTCCTCTGATGGAATCCCAGGGCCAGCACGAAGAAGAAGCCGCTATCATTCTCGGTGCTTCAGGCTGGCAGGCTTTCTGGTACGTGACCCTACCGAAAATTCGCTGGGCACTGCTGTATGGCGTGGTCCTCACCAATGCCCGGGCGGTGGGTGAATTCGGTGCGGTGAGCGTGGTCTCCGGGCTGATTCGTGGGCAAACCCTGACATTACCCCTGCTGGTGCAGATGTGGAATCAGGACTACAACACCGTGGGCGCCTTCACCGCTGCCGGCCTGCTGGCCGCCATGGCGCTGGTGACCCTGCTACTGAAAACCGTGCTGGAATGGGCCACCCAACACAACGCAGACTTGGCCACCGAGCAGAAAATCACCGAACAGGACACCCCATGAGCATTCGTGTCGAACAGATTCAAAAGCGTTTCGGCGATTTTATCGCGTTGAACGACATCAATCTGGATGTTCAAGAAGGCCAACTGGTCGGCCTGCTCGGCCCTTCCGGTTCCGGCAAGACCACCCTGTTACGCATCATCGCCGGGCTGGAAAAAGCCGACCAAGGAAAAGTGCTATTCCACGGCCAGGACGTCACCGAGCTGGACGTGCGCAAACGCAACGTCGGCTTTGTGTTCCAGCAATATGCCCTGTTCCGCCACCTGACCGTGGCCGATAACGTGGCCTTTGGCCTGCGAATGCTGCCGCGCAAAGAACGCCCAGCGCGGGCACAGATTCGTCAACGGGTCCGTGAACTGCTGGAGCTGGTACAACTCGGTCAGCTGTCAGGCCGCTACCCGGCCCAGTTATCCGGCGGCCAGAAACAGCGGGTAGCGTTGGCCCGGGCTCTGGCGCTAAAGCCCGATGTACTCCTGTTGGACGAACCTTTTGGCGCCCTGGATGCAAAGGTGCGTAAAGAACTGCGCCGCTGGCTGCGCCATTTGCACGAACAGATTTCCGTCACCAGCATCTTCGTGACCCACGACCAGGAAGAAGCCATGGAAGTGTCAGATCAGGTGGTGGTGATGAGCCAGGGCCGCATCGAGCAAATGGCTTCACCGCTCACCGTCTACGAACAGCCGGCCAGTCGCTTCGTTTTCGACTTCCTCGGCCATATCAATGCGTTGAACGGAATCTACGACGGGCGCAGCTGGCGGGCCGGTAACGCACAACTGCGCCTCACCACCGAAGGCGCCTGCCCGAACGGCGAACTCACCCTCTACCTGCGCCCCCACGAGGCAGACCTGCGTAAAACCCCCAGTGATAGCGCCAACTTACCCGTTAAACTGGGCGCACGCAGCGTGTTTGGTGGCACCGTCACTCTGGAATTGGAAGCCCTGGGTTGGCCAGCAGACGTGATGGAAGTGGAATTGAGTCGGGACGCATGGCAGGCCCTGGATGCACAACCAGGCGACACCCTGTTTATCCATCCGCGCCAACTACAGACCGTCACCTGCGACGGCAGCTTGGGGCCGCGGGTCACACCGGCTTGATCGCAGAGCCCGTCAGGCGCCAGTGCAACGCTGGTCCGCGCACCCTTGGTGTGCCCCTTGAACGTACCGTCTCGTGGGCGGCTACAGGGCCACAGCTCGCCCAATGTAGAGAATCGGTCCGGTTGGCCGGGCTCCAGGGGATCCTCCCGGCGGCTCAAGCGTCAGCTCAAACAACTGCCCACCCTGAACCCCACCAACCTGTGAAGCAGGTATCAACGCTGGCCGCCCTGGCTCTACCAGGCCTAACGAGCGAGGCCCTGCGGCTGGATCCTGCAAGGTCCAGAACTGGACACTGTGATTAGCCGCATAGTGACTATCCACCAACGGGGTCAATTGCAGATCACCCGACTTGGATACCGTAATTCGCCAGCCCGGAGATGCGGCTTCCCCTGGCGCCTGCAGTATTACCGTGTATTCCGGGGCAGGCTCGCGTAGTGGTCCAAGTAACAACGCCACTGCCAGCAGCAACGACGCACTCACCGTTCGCCACAAGCCGGGGCTCTGCCACGCTAGCTGCCACCATGGTCGAGTCAACCCGGCCTTGCGAGCAACTCGGCGCCATAATCGTGGAGGTAACGGGTCGGGCTCCAGCAGTTGCGCCGCCCCTAACCAGTACTCCCGCCATTGGCGGGCGGTGTGAGAGGCCACTTCGTCACGATCCAACCAGGCCGCAATCTCTTGCTGACGCTTCGCATCATGCAAACCCAATACATATTCCGCAATCAGCAGATGCTGTTCTTGAGGATCGTCGGGAATCATAGCTGCAGGCACTTTTGCAATCCTTTAAGACCGGAACGAATTCGGCTCTTGATGGTGCCAAGGGGAACCGACAGCGTGTCCGCAATCTGTTCATAGGAAAGCCCCAGGTAATACGCCATCAGAATGGGGCGCCGGCGTTCAATCTGTAATGTCTTGATACACGTAATCATGATTTTCCGGTCACTTGCCGCAATGGAGCATTGTTCCGGCGACAATCCCGAATCAGGCCAGTCTTCGCCCGGTAAATCCGCAACCTCATCGCGCGAGATTCGCCGTTGTTGATTCAACAAACGATAACGAAGCACGCCGAAAAGCCAGGCACGAGCACTGCCCTTTTCCCGACGAAAACGGTTGGCGTTCTTCCACACCTGAACAAACGTGTCCTGCAACGCATCCTCCGCTGAGGCAGCCTCACCAGTAAAGCGCCGGGCGAAAGCCAGCATGCGCGGGGCCTCGTTGAGGTAAAGTTGATGGAATGCCTGTCGGTCGCCACCGGCGCAGGCCAGCATCAGGGCATTGCCAGCCTCAAGATCTGGAGGGGTATCATCCATGTACACGTTTCCCGAAAGGGTGATGGAAGCGTGATACTCCACCACCCCACGAGAAGGCCGTGTCAAGACGGACTACGTTAATTCACTCCGGTGAGCGTGCCAGCTCCTCACTAATGAGGGATACAGATTCCGGTGCCGACTGCATCCAGCTCAACGACGGGGCCACATCGCCACCGGCGGAATCCAGAATGTTATCGAAGCGCAGCACCATGCCTTGTGACTTTTCAGCCACATAAAGATGCTCGCCATCGAATGCGATATCCACCGGGTTACCCAACTGGGTAGCACCGACTGCATTGTTGTCCTCGTCATCAATGCGTACCGATACATCCGTTACCCCGTCTGCGGTAGACGCTGCATCAAGCACGTAAAGCTTTCCGTCAGTGGGGTTGGAACCGCTGCCCACATCCGAAAGAATCAACTGATCCGTGTCGGCTACATGGACGATACCGTGCAGGTTAGTCGGTGCTGTAAATGCCACACCGCCCTCGGCAGGGGTAATCACCCGGTCGGCACCGGCACTGCCACGGCGGGTACTGTAGTCATCAAAAACCGCCACGGTGCCATCGGTCAGCGCAACATAAAGGCGATCCTCACTCGGGTCATAGTCCAAATCCCAAGGCGCTACACTCAAGGTAGTACTGAACAGCGGAGGCACATCACCGCCCGCCTGAGCCCCGAACACGCGCACCGCCGGGCTGCCATTATCAGTCACCAGTACCCAGCCCTGCTGGTCGGCCACATCAAACCCTTTCGGAGAGGAGAGTCCTGTGCTTGCGCCTTCGATCACTCGATCACGGCTATCACTGAACATTTCGCCGTCGCGGCCGATGGCAAGACGATTGATTACGGCAAGCCCGGTGTCGTAAGTCACATAGGCATCGCCCAACTGATTGAAGGCCAGGCTTTCCCGGTCCAGGCCTGTGCTGAAACCGCGCTGCATGGCACCGAGATCCAGATCCAGCACCACGACATCTGGATCACCCGGCAGCGCCGGGGCATTACTGGTGACCGCCACGCCGGTAAAGTCAGTGCCGGTTTCATCAATGTCCGAGAGATCGGCCAGTACGTCCTGCTCAACCACCAGTGCCAGCGATTCCGGCTTGATGCTTTCCACCACGTCATCGGGCGCCACATCCCCGGAACTGCCCGACACAATATTGTTGTAGACCAGTACCGCATCGTTGGATTTTTCTGCGATATAAGCCTTGTTGCCTTCCAGCACCAAATCCACTGGATTGCCCATCATGGTGGCAGGCCCGGCAAGAGAACGGGACGGCGTCACCGTGCCATTGGCTGTGGATGCATTGCCGATAACATACAGACGGCCATCATCCGCCACGGCAGCATCGCCCACATCGGTGATCACCAGAGTGTCGCTATCAGCCTGATAGGCAATGCCGTGGATATTGGACACCGGCCCGGCAGCATCCGGCGTAATGGTACGAGAAGGCGTTGCCATAAAGCCGCCAGCAACATAATCATCGATCACCTCCACGGTCCCGTTGGTCATCGCCAAAAACAGTCGATCAGACGCTTCATCGTAGGCCAAGTCCCAAACGTTGCCGGCCAGTGCCGTACTGGCCAGCGGTACGGCGTTTTCACCAACAGCAGAGCCAAACACTTCCACGCTGTTGCCACCGACATTGGCCGCCATCACCAGCCCGGCTTTATGGGCAATGGCGATCCCCTTCAGCGTGATGGAGCCATCGGCAGGAAAATCACGATCCAGAGCCGGCACCGCAGCAGCGTTATTACTACGCTCTATCACTCTGTGCAGGGTTTGCAGGCTGCTTGGGGCGCCGCCCCTGTCGTTAGCCACATACAGATTTCCCAGCAGATCCAGAGCGATGCCTTCATTGCCATCCGCACTAAAGGTCTGCTCTACATACAAGCTGCCATCCAACACATCCACCTGCCCGGCATTGCTGCTGCCGTTATGCATCACCAACAACTGATTGCCCGTAGCCGAGTCCGACGCAGTGACCAGAGAACGATCGTCATGATCTCCGCCACAGGCCGCCAGCGCCACAGCCAGCGGTGAAAGCCACAGAAAACCTTTGCCATTCACATTCATCCCTTTCTCTCCTTGATGGATATCCATTCCGACCAGCGGGCCGGATGGTCAGGACACAAGTCCTGCTTCTGATACCCGTAAAAAAGACAAGCAGATGTAACGATAGGTAAAGTTTTGTTTTGCATGAGTAAAAAAGAATTGGGCGCAACAAACCACCGGTTGTCTGACACATGTTGATCTTGCCTTGCTGGCAAGCCCCGGAATCGCTAGCCTTCACCAGTAATTTCACTTCCCCCGAAGCTAGGCTTCGAGGTATTCTGAAAGTCACCATAAACAGCCCAAAAGGCCATCTTTTCCATCTTGGACACACCACTCGTTTCACAACAAATCAGCCTCGAACCCAACGATTCCCATCGCTTGGCCAGTCTCTGTGGCCGCCTGGATGAACACATCAAGCAGATTGCCCAGCGCTTGCAGGTGGAGATCCATAACCGCGGCAACCAGTTTCATCTGTCCGGGGATGCCGCCTCCGTGGAGGCCGCAGGGGGCATTCTTAACGAGCTCTACGCTCAGACCCGCGACGGCACCGAGCTGACACCGGAAATAGTGCACCTGCATCTTCAGCAGTCCACCGTGGCGGATCATGCCGCCAGAAACCTTGCCGGTAACTCCGAGCCTTCACCCGGCGACGACATGCTGATCCGTACCAAGCGGGTACGCATCAAACCCCGAGGCGCGCACCAGCGTGAGTACGTGCAGCAGATAAACAAGCACGACATCAACTTTGGTGTGGGTCCGGCGGGCACCGGTAAAACCTGGCTGGCCGTGGCGTGCGCAGTGGATGCCCTTGAGAAAGCCGAGGTGCAACGCATTCTGCTGGTTCGGCCAGCGGTGGAGGCCGGGGAAAAGCTCGGGTTCTTGCCCGGCGACCTAGCGGAAAAAATCGACCCTTATTTGCGACCGCTTTACGATGCGCTCTACGAAATGATCGGCTTCGAAAAGGTGGCCAAACTGATGGACAGAATGGTCATCGAAGTAGCGCCACTTGCCTATATGCGCGGGCGCACCCTGAACAACAGTTTTGTAATTCTAGATGAAGCCCAGAACACCACTCCGGAACAAATGAAAATGTTCCTCACCCGAATCGGCTTTGGTACTCGCGCGGTGATCACCGGCGACGTCACCCAAGTGGATTTACCCCGCCATCAACGTTCTGGTCTGGTCAACACACTGGAAGTGTTGGAAGGGGTAAAAGGGATTGGGGTAACCCGCTTCGATAGCCGCGACGTGGTTCGCCACCCGCTGGTTCAACGCATTGTAGAGGCCTACGACCGTCATGAACGGGATACCGACACCCACCGTTGATATCCAGTGGGCCAGCGACGCCGCGGACGCCCCCGATGAAACCCACTTAAGTGAATGGCTACGCCATGCGGCCATTGCCGCCGGTGGTGTGGTGGGCGACATCACCCTGCGCATCGTGGATGAAGAGGAAATTCGTACTCTGAACCGCGATTACCGCGACAAGGACGCTCCCACCAACGTGTTGTCGTTCCCTTTTGAAATGCCCGAAGGGCTACCGGAAGGCGCCATGGAACCGCTGGTGGGCGACGTCATTATCTGCGCCGCCGTGGTGCGCCGCGAAGCCGACGAACAACACAAACCCCTCGACGCCCACTGGGCGCACATGGTCACCCACGGTGTTCTGCACCTGCTGGGTTATGACCACATAGACGATGATGACGCAATCGTCATGGAGTCTTTGGAAATCCGCGCCCTTGGCGAGTTGGGTTTTCCTGATCCTTACAGCCCTGCGCAACAAGAAAGCCAGGCACAACCTGAAAATACGGAGTTTAACCCCTGATGTCGGACGATTTTTCGGATAACGGTACCAGCCGAAGTTGGTTGGAGCGTGTCGGCCAGTTTTTCTCACCCACTCCAAGCGACCGGAGCGAACTACTGGAACTGATGCGCTCCATGCGCGACACCCACATCATCGACGGCGACACCCTAGGGATTATCGAAGGCGCCATCTGCGTAGCAGATATGCAGGTACGCGAAATCATGATTCCCCGCTCGCAAATGGTCAGCATCAAGGCCAGCTCCGACCCACGGGATTTTCTGCCCACCATTATCGAATGCGCACACTCTCGCTTCCCTGTGCTCGGCGACGACCCGGACGAAGTGATCGGCATCCTGCTTGCCAAGGATCTTTTACCGTTGATCCTTGATCCCGCCCGTATGGAACGTTTTGCGATCAAGGATCACATTCGTTCGGCTATGGTAGTGCCTGAGTCAAAGCGTCTGGATTCTCTGCTGCGCGAATTCCGTATCAGCCGCAATCACATGGCCATCGTCGTTAACGAATACGGTGGGGTCGCCGGGCTGGTTACCATTGAAGACGTATTGGAACAGATCGTCGGCGAAATCGAAGACGAACACGACATCGAAGAAGATGACTACCTGATCAAGGATCTGGATAAAAACGAATATACCGTCAAGGCCCTGACACCCATCGATGACTTCAACGAACACTTTCATTGCCAGTTCAGCGATGAAGAGTTCGACACCATCGGGGGATTGGTAATGCAGAAGTTCGGCCGCCTACCAGGCCGCGATGAAAGCATCACCCTGGATGGCTTCCGCGTCACCGTGCTCAGTGCCGACGGCCGCACAATAAGACTGCTACGGGTAACACCGCCGGGGGATAATGATAATGACGACACCAACCACGGCGCAGACAACGACTGACCCAACCGCGTCTGCCTGGCGCAACGGCCCCTGGGTAATGGCCTTACTGGCCATTGCCCTGATCGCCGGCCAACTCTTCAACAACGCCAACACCCCGCAACCGGTTTTAAACTGGTATCCCGCCAGCGGCCTGAAAAACCTGGAATGGGACAACTACCTTTCCTGGCTCCGCTTCAATAATCAAAGCGCCCTGTCGCAACGACTGGAAGCGCGCGCGGCTATGGACCCACAGGCCTACAGCGCCGCCCTGTTCGCCGATGATTTTGTCGCAGACAGCCAGCGCCGCGCCCATGATTTCTGGTCGCCTGCTGAAATTGAGCAGTGGAAGCGTCTGCGCGAGCAACTTCCCGCACAGATTGCCACCAGCAACCTGTACCGCTGGGGTTTGCCCGACTCCTCGCCACGTCCCGCCCGTTTCTTTACCGCCCCTTTCACCGGTGGCTCGCTCTGGCTAACGCTAGCCGCTGTGCTTCTGCTGGCGCCACTGGCCTTTACTCTGGAGCGTCGGCTCGGCCATGGCCAGGTGCTCGCACTATGGATCCTTGGCTGCCTGCTCAGTGGCGTCGGCTACCTGCTGCTAGCCAGCCCCGGGCAGGCTCCTTTCCACGGCCCCGCAGCGCCTTTGCTGATTTGGTTCGGCGCGTTTTTTGGCCTGCAACATAGCCCCCTGCAGCTCCCCATTTGGCACCCCAAGCATAAACAGTGGCAACGCCGGCCCGTTTCCCCCTACACCCTGCTGCCCTTGCCCATAGCCGTCATGGCTGCTGTAGCGCTGTTCAGCACACCACTTTTAGCTAATCTCAGTGCCGGCATTGCCGCTTTTATCGCGGGCCTACTGTTAGTGCAGATCATGCAGCCACAGCCCGTCGAGCCAGAACAGCAGGACAACGGCCCCATGGATCCACAGCAACTGTCCTCACTCACTCGCGGCTGGGATGCTCTGGGGCAATTAGACGGCGACGCCGCCCACGCGGCCTTTGCACAGGTTCTTGCCCGCGAACCGGGCCATTTCGACGCGCTCACCGGGCAATTCACCGCGCAGCAATTACTCAACGATAACACCTCCTGGGAGAGCACCGCCCAGCAACTATTTTGTTCTCCCGCAACGGAAAAAGGACAAGCCACTCAGGTGGCGCGTTGTTGGCAGCAATACCAGCAACGCAGCGGCGCACCGTTGTCGGCCGCGGTGGGTTGGACGCTACTGAAAACCTTAACCCGGGCCGAGGAATTTCAGCCGGCAGAGAAACTGGCACGGCAACTGGATGACCATTCGCTCAAGGCAGATGCCATCGCCCAGCTGCGGGCCAGACTGATTCAAGAAGGATTAACACACCGGGCAAAAACGCTGGCGTGACGACTTAACACCTGACGCCACTTGCCCGACGTTCGACACCCTTGGAAAAACGGAAACACCCCCGTTACCCCCAGGCCAGCCGACAGTCCGCTACCTTCTGGCGTAACCGAGCATCACGGCAGTGGCTCTCCACATAACGCAGGTATTGCTCAGCCTTGCCACTCAGGCCGAACGCCTCCGCCAGTACCTTGGCCAGCAACAGGTAAGCTTCACCAAGGTCGGCAAACTCAGGGTATTTCTGGTGGAGTTCCTTGAGTAAGGCAACCACCAGTTTGGGGTCACGGGTATAAACACCCTCAGCCAACGCCAACCGTAGTGCCGGGGCAGCGGGCAACCACTGTGCGTCACGGTGGCGTTGCCGAGCAACCAGTTCCAGAGCAACACTCCAGGCCTGAGCGCCAATCAAACAATCCAGATAAGGCTCGGCCAGGGCAATTCGCTCATCCTCCTTACCCAGCACCGCCAACAACCGGTCATGATGCTGCCAATCCGCCACCGTGGCTTTCTTGGTTTTGATGATTTTTGAGGTAGTCAGCAACACCTTATCGAACCGACCAGCACACAATTGAGTGCGCTGCCGACGCTCAGCCAATGGCAGAGGGACACGCCGCCCACCCTGATTCAGGCCCCACAGCCGGCCGTGCCGGGCCGCAATCTCGCCACACAGGTCCGCCAGAACCAACCACCACCAGGCCGCCAACAAACCAGCCACCCCCTGTACCAAAGGCAACGGCAATACATCCAGGGCCACCGCCACCAGCGCCACTGCCGACACACAGCCCAACGAAGCAAACCCCGCTGCCACGGCATAATCCCGTGGGGCCGACACAATATAGTTGGCCGCCGCCGCATAGGCGCCGGGCTCTGCGCCTTGTACCAACACCGCCAGCCACAGGGCAGGCACCAGCAGCATGCCAATCACCGCGACCAACAAACCTGCCGGCACCGATACCGCCACCATCAAAAGTCCAGCTAGGCCAATCACCAGCAGTGCGGGTAAGGCCTGCCACAGGGCACTTTTCCAGGAGGCACTCTCTGCCAGACAATCCCACGCGGGAAAGGCCGCCTTGCGGCCTTTGCGAGGGCCGGCCCGCAACGTCATCAACGCCGCTGAAAAAACGAGAGTGGGCAACCCCGCCACCAATGCCACCGGCACCATTGCCCATAGCGGGGGCAACAGCGCGGCTAGCACCGCCCAAATGGCCAACAGCGGCAGCAGCGGTAACGAGAACGGCTGGCGCAAATAACGGCCTAAGCGCTGCCACAACGGCCCCATATGGCTCTGTCCCGCCGGCAACAGATCATGATTGCACAGTAAGCAACGTGCCTCCATGCGGTGGTCCTCATCGCCATCCACACATTGCTGACACAGATACAATCCATCATGGGCGCAATACCACAGCGCCTCCGTTCCCGGATGGTACTTGCATGGGTGTTTCACTATGATGCCCCCAGACTTGTCATCCCGGCTTGGGGGACAGGGTTGAGTTGAATGTTCAAAGTGCAAACGCGCGGGAGATTCCTCCCCATGACCGGTAGCCTAGCCATTAATCGTTCGAGGTGGTCCGCGGCGCAGACCGGTTTCGGCTGACAACAAGCGCTCAGTCGCGTTTTAACTTTGAACTTTCAACCCTGCCCCCGCCGGTGTAAAAGCGTATTTTTCTGCTACTTTATTCGTATTGTTGCACTGACTCTAGTCCAAACTGCCAGGCGGCCTGCTCGCCGGTACGAAACGAGGATATCCATGCGTGATCGTCTGCTGGCCCTGATTGCCGGCCTGCTCTTCCCCCTGGCCTTTGCCCCCTATGATCTCTGGCCTCTGTTGTTTGTCAGCATCGGGCTGGGTTACTGGTGCCAGCAGCAGGCGAGCTCTGCCCGCGAAGCATTGCTACGTGGCTGGCTGTACGGGCTGGGCATGTTTGCTTTCGGCATTTCCTGGGTGCATGTTTCCATGCACGATTACGGCTTCATGCCGCTGTGGATGGCGATTCCGTTCACCGGGCTGTTTGCGGCTTTTCTGGCCTTGTTTTACGGCCTCACTTTTTACGCCAGCTGGCGGCTGGGGCGTTCGGCACTGACCTTTGCCGGTATCTGGTTACTGCTGGACTGGCTGCGTGGCGTACTCCTGACCGGTTTCCCCTGGCTATATGCCGGCTACGCCCTGATCGACTCCCCCTTCGCCACTTTGGCCCCCATAGGGGGGGTCTGGCTGCTGACCCTTAGCGCAGTGTTGATCAGCGCCTGTTTGACTCGCCTGACTAACTGGCGCAGAGGCGGGTACGCCGGGCTGATCGCCTCCAGCGCCCTGCTGATTCTCACTGCGGTCTCACACACTCTCACCTTCACCCAACCCGGCGGGTCTGCCCAGAAAGTTGCGCTGGTACAGGGCAATATTCCCCAGGACCTCAAATGGCAACTGTCCATGCGAGAGCGAACCCAGCAGATCTATCAAGACCTGACTCGGGATATCCCCGCCGACACCCTGGTGATCTGGCCGGAATCTGCACTCACTAATTTTTACCAAAACGTCTCCGGATTCGTAGAACAGGAAGGCCAACACATTGCCGAACGTAACGGCGGTTTCATCACCGGAGTTCCCTGGCGCACAGTCCGCAATAGTGGCGTGACCTACCACAACAGCATTGCCTCCATCCCGCTTGATCCCGGCGATGGCCGCCAACGGGTTTACCACAAGCAAAAACTGGTGCCGTTCGGCGAATACGTGCCCATGCAATCACTAATACGCGGGCTGATTCCGTTCTTCGATTTACCCATGTCAGGCTTTACCCCCGGCAGCCCCAGCCAGCCCAATCTAACGGCGCTGGGGCACACCATAGCCCCGTTTATCTGCTATGAAATTCTCTACCCGGAACTGGTGGCCAACCGCAGCCACGACGCCGATGTGCTGCTGACCATCAGCAACGATGCCTGGTTCGGCACCTCTGCCGGCCCCTTGCAGCATTTTCAGATGGCCCGTATGCGTGCGCTGGAGACCGGCCGATGGTTACTGCGCGGCACCAATAATGGGATCACCGCAGTGATCAACGAGCACGGCAAAGTGGTGGATGCCCTGCCGCAGTTCGAGCGCGACGTGCTGCTCAGCCACTACCAGCCCCGCCAGGGCACCACTCCATTCATGACCACGGGGGTATGGCCATGGCTACTGCTGGCCTGCCTGATGGTGTGGGCAGGGTGGCGAGGCCGAATCAGCACACCACCCAATATTCCATATTGATATATGCTTATACTTAATTTGACTTTATGCTCCGGCCAGCCTATAACAGTGGCATTGTCGCATCCTAACGGGAGAGCACCATGCCACGCCCTGAAGTCAAAGCGTTCTTCAACCACGACACCAATACAGTTAGCTATGTCATCACCGACCCGCAAAGCCGCCACTGCGCCATCGTGGACTCTGTACTGGATTACGCCCCCAACGCGGGTCGCACCCGACACACCAGTGCCGAGCAAATCGTTAACTACGTGAAACAAGAAAGCCTCACTGTGGATTGGCTGCTGGAAACCCACGTCCATGCTGACCACCTTTCCGCCGCACCTTGGATTCAACAACAGGTAGGTGGCCAGCTAGCCATTGGCGAGCACATCAGCACAGTGCAGGAAACCTTTAGCAAGGTCTTCAACGCCGGCACCGAGTTTGCCCGCGACGGTAGTCAGTTCGACCACCTGTTCAAGGATGGCGAGATTTACAAAGTAGGGAATCTGCAGGCCCGAGCCATTCACACGCCAGGGCACACCCCAGCTTGCATGAGCCATGTGATCGGCGATGCGGTCTTCGTCGGCGACACCTTGTTCATGCCAGACTACGGCACCGCCCGCTGCGATTTTCCCGGTGGTGATGCTCGCACTCTGTACCATTCCATTCAGACGTTACTCGCTCTGCCAGACGAAACCCGCATGTTTCTGTGCCACGACTACCTACCAGAGAACCGCGAAGAATTCGTTTGGGAAACCACCGTGGGTGATCAGCGCAAACACAACATTCATGTTCATGAAGGCGTCAGCGAAGAAGAGTTCGTCACCATGCGAGAAACCCGCGATGCCTCCCTGGACATGCCGCGCCTAATCCTGCCATCGGTGCAGATCAACATGCGTGCCGGGCACCTTCCTCCCGAGGAAGACAATGGCATCAGCTACCTGAAAATCCCCCTGAACGCACTCTAAGGGAATGCCCATGCCAGTTGATGACTCTGTCTGGGATGTGGTGATTGTGGGCGGCGGCGCTGCCGGCCTCGCGGCGGCGGCCAGCCTGCTCAAACGCAAGCCCTCCCTATCGATAGCGATCGTGGAACCCAGCGATCGCCACTATTATCAACCCGCCTGGACTTTGGTGGGCGGCGGCTGCTTCAACCCTGCAGATACCTGCCGCTCCACCGCTTCGTTAATACCGGCCAAGGCCAAATGGATTCGCAGCAAGGTAACGGGCTTCCTGCCGCAGCAGAACCAGGTCGTTGTGGAAAATCACCAGCATCTGAGCTATCGCAGTCTAGTGGTGGCCCCCGGCCTGGAACTGAACTGGGGAGCCATTGCCGGTCTTGAAGAGACCTTGGGCAAGCATGGCGTGACCAGTAACTATCACTACGATCTCGCGCCCTATACCTGGGAATGCGTGCAATCTCTCAAACACGGCCGCGCCCTGTTTACTCAGCCGGCCATGCCCATCAAGTGCGCCGGCGCCCCACAGAAGGCCATGTACCTGTCCTGCCATCACTGGGAGAAACAGGACTGTCTGGGCGACATTGACGTGCAGTTTCACAATGCTGGGGGCGTACTGTTCGGCGTTTCCGAGTTTGTGCCGCCGCTGATGGAATACGTAAAGCGCTACGGCGCCAACCTGAATTTCACCAGCACCCTGATTGCCGTAGAGGGTCCGGCGAAGACCGCCACCTTCCGCGACACCGCTGAAGATGGCAGCACCATTGAGCGTACCGAATGCTTCGACATGCTCCATGTGGTGCCCCCGCAGCGCGCCCCCGGATTCGTCCGCGACAGCGAACTGGCCAATGAAAGCGGCTGGGTCGCCGTCGATGAGGCCACCCTGCAGCACCCCGACTATGCCAATGTGTTCAGCCTCGGGGATGTGTGTGGCGCCAGCAATGCCAAGACCGCTGCCGCCGTGCGCAAGCAGGCGCCCATGGTAGCAGAAAACCTGCTCGCCCACCTCGCCGATCGCCCCATGGCCGCCCGCTACGCCGGATACGGCGCCTGTCCGCTCACCGTGGAACAGGGCAAGGTGGTAATGGCCGAGTTCGGCTATGGCGGCAAACTGCAACCCACCTTCCCGCTCAACCCCGCGGTGGCTCGCACCAGCATGTGGTGGCTCAAGCGCTACGCCATGCCGCGCATCTATTTCTCCATGATGCTGAAAGGGCACGAATGGCTGGCAAAACCAGGAAAACCATAAGGCACCAAGGCAATGAAACTTCCTGGCTGGCTGGCAGCATCACAATGGCTCCCCCTCTATAACCGGCAGACTGCCGCTCAGGATGGGGTCGCCGCAGTTGTCGTCACCATCATGCTGATTCCGCAGAGCCTGGCCTACGCCATGCTCGCCGGCCTTCCCCCGCAAGTGGGGCTCTACGCCAGCATCCTGCCGCTAGTGGCTTACGCCCTGTTTGGCTCCAGCCGCACCCTAGCCGTTGGCCCGGTGGCTGTTGCTTCGCTGATGACCGCCGCCGCCGCCAGTGAAATTGCCGCCGCCGGCACCCCTGAATACATCGCATCAACCATCATCCTGGCCGCCCTGTCCGGTGCTATCCTGATACTCATGGCCCTGTTCAAACTGGGCTGGATCGCCAACCTGTTGTCGCACCCGGTGGTGAGTGGTTTCATCACCGCCTCCGGAATTCTGATCGCCGCGAGCCAGCTGAAACACCTGCTTGGTGTCCCGCTCAGTGGCCGCAACCTTTATGAACTGGGTGCGTCCTTCTATCACCACCTGCCCAACATTCATCTACCCACCCTCATTCTCGGCGGCACGGCCACGGTCTTTCTGTTCTGGGTGCGCACGTCTTTCAAACCGCTGCTGCTAAAAGTGGGGCTAGCGCCCTTCTGGGCAGATCTAATCAGCAAGGCCGGGCCCGTGTTGGCGGTACTGGCCACCACCCTGCTTGCTGCCAGCCTGCGTCTCGACCAGCAAGGTGTCGCCATCGTCGGTGACATACCCAGCGGTCTGCCCGGTTTGATCATGCCCGCCATGGACACAGAACTCTGGCGGCAACTTCTAGTGCCTGCACTACTGATTAGCCTGATAGGGTTTGTGGAATCCATTTCCGTGGCCCAGACCTTGGCGGCCAAACGGCGCCAGCGTATCAACCCAGACCAGGAACTGATGGGGCTAGGAACCGCCAACTTGGCCAGCGCCTTCAGCGGCGGCTTCCCGGTGACTGGGGGGTTTTCCCGCTCTGTGGTCAACTTTGATGCCGGGGCCCAAACCCCCATGGCCGGGGTCTTCACCGCTGCAGGCATCGCCTTGACGGCGCTATTGCTTACCGGCCTGTTCGTCTTCCTGCCCAAGGCCACTTTGGCCGCCACCATTGTGGTGGCGGTGCTCTCACTGGTTGACCTGGCCACCCTGAAGCACACTTGGCATTTTTCCCGGCTGGATTTCACCGCCATGATAATCACCATTGTCGGCGTGCTGGGCTGGGGTGTGGAGGCCGGAGTCATGGCCGGGGTGATCAGTTCCCTAGCGCTGTATCTATGGCGCACCAACCAGCCCCATGTGGCCGAGATTGGTCTTGTTCCTGGCACCGAGCATTTCCGCAATGTGCAACGACACGCCGTTAAGGTGTCACCGCGAATTATGGGTATGCGCATCGACGAGTCCCTGTACTTCGCCAACATCCGCCGCCTGGAAGACCAGATCTACGATGCGGCCCTGCAACGGCCACAAACCGAACATGTGGTTCTCATGGGCACCGCCATCAACCATCTTGATGCCAGCGCCATCGATGGCCTGTTCAGTCTCAACCGCAGGCTGGCCGACGCAGGCATCACGCTTCACTTCTCGGAGATCAAGGGACCCGTAATGGATCAGTTCAAGCGAGCGGCGTTACCCGAACAGCTCAGCGGCAAGATCTACCTGACCCATTATCAGGCCATGCAGGATCTGGCACCGGAATGTATAAAACAACAGGACCGCCAAGACGAAGAAAACTTGCAGCCCCCACATACCCCGGTAAGCTGACAGCAAATCATCAAGGAGTCCCCATGACGACTACCAATAAATTGACCGACACCCTCTTTGTCGCCGAACAGTTGCAGCCAGAAGATATGGCTGAGCTGGCCAAAGCGGGCTTCAAGATGGTCATCAACAACCGCCCCGATGGTGAAGGTGAAAACCAGCCCAGCAGCGCCGAAATGGCCGCCGCCGCCGAGGCAGCGGGGCTGGAATACGCTCACCAGCCTGTGGTGGGCAGTAACATCAGCGAAACCGATATCGACGGCTTCGACGCCATCGTCTCGCTGGCAGAAACACCGGTATTAGCGTTTTGCCGTACGGGAACCCGCAGCACCATGCTGTGGGCCCTGACTCAGGCCAGCGAACAAGACAACGCCCGTATTCTTGCCACCGCAGAACAGGCCGGTTACGACCTGAGCGGGCTGGTAGAGCGGCTCGATCAGCGCCGAGGGCAGTAACAACGTGCTGCGAGCCTTGCGAGTAATACGCTGGTTACCCGCCAGCGACTGGCTGGCTCGCTATACCCGCGCCGATGCCGCCGGTGACGGCCTGGCCGCTATTATCGTGACCATTTTGTTGGTACCCCAGGGGCTGGCATACGCACTCTTGGCGGGTATGCCCCCAGAAACCGGGCTGTATGCCAGCATGTTGCCTTTGATTGTTTACGGCCTGTTCGGCACCAGCAGCAGCCTGTCCGTTGGGCCGGCGGCACTCACATCACTGATTACCGCCTCCGCCGCCGGCGCCCTCGCCCAGGGAGATCCTCAACTGTTTATCCAGGCGGCTATTGGCATGGGGCTGCTCTCTGGAGCGGTGCTAATAATAATGGCGGTGTTACGCCTGGGCTGGCTGACTAACCTGCTTAGTCACCCGGTTATCATCGGTTTTGTAAGTGGCTGTGCCATTTTGATCGCCAGCAGCCAGCTCAAGCACCTGCTGGGCATCCCTGCTAGCGGCAATAACATTGTGCAACTGGGCCGCAGTTTGAGCGCACATTTAAATCAGAGTCACTGGCTCACCGTGGCCATTAGTGCCATCGCCATTGCCTCCCTGCTTATCCCTAAACAACTCAATGGCGCATTCAAGCGCAGCCGTTTACCCGCTTGGCTCGCCGCCTTCATGGGCAAATCCGGCCCGATTCTGGCGGTGCTGGTCACCACTGTGTTGGCATTTTCCTTCGACTTGGATCAACAGGGATTGGCCATTGTCGGCGCAATCCCCAGCGGCCTCCCCCATCTATCCGCCCCACAAATGGACTGGACCCACTGGAAGGCCGTGGCAACACCCGCTCTGTTATTAGCGCTGATCGGTTTCGTGGAATCCATTTCTTTGGCACAGGCGCTGGCTGCCCGTCGCCGGGAGCGAATTTCCCCTAATCGGGAGCTGATGGGGTTGGGTTTGGCTAACCTGGCCAGCGGCCTATCCGGCTCCTTTGCTGTCACCGGCAGTTTTTCCCGCACCACGGTGAGTTTCGAGGCCGGAGCCCGGACCCCCATGACCAGCCTGCTCACCGGTATGGGCATTGCCCTGGTGGCCCTGTTTTTCACCGGTCTATTTTACGCTTTACCCTTGGCCACCCTCGCCGCGATCATTGTGGTGGGCATTATTCCTTTGATCGAACTAGGAGAAATTCGCCAGCTATGGCGATACAGCCGTCCGGATAGCATCGCCATGGTGGTCACCTTATTCGGGGTGCTATTGATCAATGTGCAAAGCGGCTTGCTTATCGGAGTAGGATTGTCCGTGGTGCTGTTCTTGTGGCGCACCAGCCAGCCCCATGTGGCCGAAGTCGGCCTGGTGCCCGGCACACAGCATTTTCGTAACATTGACCGTCACGACGCCATTATCTCGGATCAGATTCTGTCCATACGCGTGGATGAGTCACTGTATTTTGGGAATGCTCGGCCACTGGAGGATCTGCTCTACGATCATGCCATGGGCCGCGCCGGCGTGGCTCATGTGGTGCTGATGTGCTCCGCCATAAATCACTTGGATGCCAGTGCTGTGCAGAGCCTGGAAAGCCTCAACGCCCGGCTCGACGCCGCCGGGGTACAGTTACATCTATCTGAAGTAAAAGGCCCGGTGATGGACCGTTTGAAGAAAACCTACTTGCTGAGCACTCTCAGCGGCCAGGTTTTCCTTAGCCAATATCAAGCCGTTGAAGCGCTCGGCGGAACCACCACGACACCTGGCACCGTATAACACCAAGAAGCGAGGCGCCTCTTGCTCTAGCGGTTACAAAAATCGAGCGTGATACCACACCAGGGCCAACCACTCATACCAAATCTCCGGCACCATAGATATGGCCCCCGCAGAGGGAAGCCATTCCTGCCTCGGCAACCGTTTGCTCCACGCCGCCTGAGCCAACACACCCTGGCTCTGAAAACACAGCAAGGCCCTGGGCAAGTGGGCTCGATCACTGACCAGCAACACCTCATCTATGCCTCGATCAGCTAACAGCTCAGAGCTGTAACAAGCGTTCTCCCAAGTGTTTCGGCTACGGAATTCTTTAATTACATCCAGCCCCGGCCAGCGCCGCAGCACTTGCTCCGCCATCAAGTCTGCCTCTGTGGGCTCATCATCGTGCATAGAGGTCTGGTTGAGACCGCCACTGACCAGTAATGGCAAGCCGTGTTCATGGGCCAGCTCTGCAGCCAATTTCAACCGACGCAGCCCTCGGGTAGTCAACGAAATCCGGCCTTTTCGTTGGCGCCGCCCCGCGCCCAACACCACCACAGCCTGGGGGGTAATGCCGGTAATCCGGCGCGGCAATGGCGGCAGAAAACTGCGCACCACCGCCGGCAAGCTGGCACCCACCAGCACCAGCAACGCTAGGTACGTTAGCACCATTGGCAGGCCCCCACGGCTGCCACGGCCCACCGCCGCTCTCGCCCAAGGTATTTATCATTGAGATTGCACACCTGGGCACCCGCGTATTGAGAAATCCAAGCTAAGCTCATGTATCCTATATCTCCTTCGCGGTCGGGATGTTTCCTTCAACCGCCCTGTTCCCGTTTGTTTTTATGGTCAAGAAAAGAGAGCCGATGGACGCACAGTATCGCCCCGATCAGATCGAAGCCCAAGCCCAGCAATACTGGGATGACAATCAGAGCTTCAAGGTCACCGAGGATGCCGGCAAGGAAAAATTCTATTGCCTGAGCATGTTCCCCTACCCTTCTGGCCGCCTGCACATGGGCCACGTGCGCAATTACAGCATCGGCGATGTGGTCAGCCGTTACCAGCGCATGCAGGGCAAGAACGTCCTGCAACCCATGGGCTGGGATGCCTTCGGCCTGCCGGCAGAAAACGCGGCGATCAAGAACAAGGTGGCCCCGGCCAAGTGGACCTTCGAGAACATCGACTACATGCGCGGGCAACTACAGCGCCTGGGCTTCGGCTACGACTGGGACCGGGAACTGGCCACCTGTACGCCGGAATATTATCGCTGGGAACAGTGGTTCTTCACCAAATTGTACGAGAAAGGGCTGGTGTACCGGAAAATGTCCACAGTGAACTGGGACCCGGTAGACCAGACCGTATTGGCCAACGAGCAGGTCATTGATGGCCGTGGCTGGCGCTCCGGCGCATTGGTGGAACAAAAGGAAATCCCCCAGTGGTTTATCAAGATCACCGACTACGCCGATGAGCTGCTCAATGATCTGGACCAGCTGGATGGCTGGCCGGAACAGGTCAAGACCATGCAGCGCAACTGGATCGGCCGCTCCGAAGGGGTCGAGCTGGACTTCTCCATTGAAGGTGAAACGCCCCTGCGCGTTTACACCACCCGCCCCGACACGCTCATGGGCGTGAGCTACGTGGCCGTGGCTGCCGGCCATCCGCTGGCGCAAAAAGCCGCAGCCGCCAACCACGAAGTCGCCGACTTCGTTAAAGAATGCCAGAACACCAAGACCGCCGAAGCCGACATGGCAACCATGGAAAAGAAAGGCATCTACACCGGCCTCACCGCGACCCACCCGATCAGCGGTGAAGCGGTGCCGGTATGGGTCGCCAACTTCGTGCTGATGGGCTACGGCACCGGCGCGGTCATGGCGGTGCCCGCCCACGATCAGCGTGACTTTGAGTTTGCACAGAAATACGGCCTGCCCATCACTCAGGTGATCGAGCCCGTCTCTTCAAATGGAGAGGACGGTGAAGCCATCGACCTGGCACAGGAAGCCTTCACCGAGAAAGGCAAACTGGTGAACTCCGGGGAATTCACCGGCAAGACCTCCGCCGAGGCCTTCGACGCCATCGCCTCCTGGCTGAACGAGCGCAACCTGGGCGAGAAAAAAGTGAACTACCGGCTGCGCGACTGGGGTGTCTCCCGTCAGCGTTACTGGGGCGCGCCCATTCCCATGGTGGAAACCGAAGACGGCACCCTGCACCCCACCCCGGACGACCAGCTGCCTGTGGTGCTGCCCACCGATGTGGAAATGGACGGCGTCAACAGCCCCATCAAGGCCGACCCGGAGTGGGCCAAGACCACCTTCAACGGTCAACCCGCCCTGCGTGAAACCGACACCTTCGACACCTTCATGGAGTCCAGCTGGTACTACGCACGCTACTGCTCACCGCAGAGCGACACCGCCATGCTCGACCCGGCCGCCACCAATTACTGGCTGCCCGTGGACCAGTACATCGGCGGCATCGAACACGCCATTCTGCACCTGCTCTACTCGCGCTTCTTTCACAAGCTGCTACGCGATACCGGGCTGGTGAACTGCGACGAGCCCTTCAAGCAACTGCTGTGTCAGGGCATGGTGCTCAAAGACGGCGCCAAGATGTCCAAGTCCAAGGGCAACACCGTGGACCCGCAGCAAATGATCGAAGAATACGGCGCCGACACCGTGCGCCTGTTCATGATGTTTGCCGCCCCGCCGGAGCAATCACTGGAATGGAACGACGCAGGCGTGGAAGGCGCCTTCCGCTTTATCAAACGTCTGTGGCGCCTGGTTGCCGAACATGTGCAAGCCGGCAATACCGGCACTCTGGATGTAAGCGCATTGGACGACGCGGGCAAGGCACTACGCCGCAAAACCCACGAAACCATTCAAAAGGTCAGTGACGACTACGGCCGCCGCAACACCTTCAACACCGCCATCGCTGCGGTGATGGAATTGATTAATGAAGTGAGCAAGTTCGACGCCGCCACTGACAATGGCGCCGCAGTGAAACAGGAAGCTCTGGAAGCCGCCGTACTGCTGCTGGCCCCCATCATTCCCCATGCAGGCCATAGCCTGTGGCAAGCCTTGGGTCATGACGAGGCCGTCATTGATGCCAACTGGCCCAGCGTAGATGAAAGCGCGCTGGTGAAAGACAGCATAGAGCTGGTGGTACAAGTGAATGGCAAGGTTCGCGCCAAGCTAAATGTGCCCGCCAACGCCGATAAAGAATCGGTGCAAGCCTTGGCTATGGACGAGCCCAATGTGCAGAAATTCACCGAGGGAAAAACGGTACGTAAAGTAATCGTAGTGCCGGGTAAACTGGTTAACATCGTCGCCAACTAGTCCCACTGTACTGCAGCAGATAAACCAGGGCGGAAGGGCTGCCAGCCCTCCCCGCCCGGCAACCGAGAGAACACGCATACCATGAGGGTAACCGTAAACGTCATCGCCACCCTGGCTCTCACCCTGCTGCTCACCGCCTGTGGCTGGCAGCTGCGTGGTACTACCAGCGTGCCCACCATAGAGAGCCTGACCCTCAGCGGAGCAAGCACAGAGCTTAAGTACAGCCTAGAAGACGAACTGGAAAACCAGGGTGTACTGGTGCACAACGAGTCCCCCTATGAGCTGATCATTGATGACGAAGACTGGATGCGCCGTACTTCCGCCGTGGATGCTCAGGGTCGTCAGGCAGAAATCGAGCTGCGCTACACCCTTTACTGGCACCTGCGCGATGTTAAAACCGGCGCACTGCTCACCACCCCCAAACGCATGATGGCGCTGCGCAGCCTGCCCTGGTACCCGGAAAACGCCGTCGCATCCTCCGATGAAGAGCAACTGGTGCGCGACGACTTGTACGAAGATATGACCTTCCGGCTGATCAATCAGATCGCGGTGGCCTCCAAGGGGTGGGAGACATACTAATGCGCCTGCGTCCCGAACAGCTTGACAAGCACCTGTCCGCGACGCTGTTGCCCGTTTATCTAGTTGCTGGTGACGAACCCCTTCAGCAAGGCGAACTCATCGACGATTTACGCCGAGCGGCTCGCGACCAAGGCTTTGACGAACGCCAACGCTTTTCCAGTGATACCGGCATCGACTGGAACGCCCTGCTCAATGAGTCACAGAGCATGAGCCTGTTTGGTGGCCGCCGGATTCTTGAACTGGTACTGAACGACAAGCGCCCGGATAAAACCGGCAGCCAAATTCTTCGTGATGTACTCGCCAGCCTGAAAGGCGAAGCCAGTAGCGACACCCTGTTATTGATTCGTTGCTCGCGACTGGATCGCCGCAAGGACTGGAATAGCGCCTGGGTAAAAACTCTGGATGAAATGGGCGCGGTGATTGAAGTTTGGCCTGTAGAAGGAAATGGCCTGCGCAACTGGTTACAGGAACGCCTAACCAGCCGCGGGCTGCGCGCCAGTGAAGACGCCCTCGCCCTGCTGATCGAACGCAGTGAAGGTAATCTGCTGGCCGCCGCTCAAGAAGTGGACAAGCTGGCCCTGCTAGTGGACGACGGCCAAGTTGGGCCCGAAGATGTGCAGCAAGCGGTAGGCGACTCCAGCCGCTACTCGCCGTTCGACCTCACCGACGCCACCGCCCAGGGTGATAGCCAACGGGTCATGCACATCATCCAGACCCTACGTGCTGAAGGCGTAGAACCCCCTGTATTACTGTGGGCCTTGAGCCGCGACATCCGCCTGCTCGATGGCATGCTCGGCGGCGGACCGCCCCCACGCCTGCCCCCGCAAAGGGTACGCGCCATGCAGAATCAGGCCCAACGCCTTAACCCCCAGCAATTACGCATTGCCCAAGCCTGCGCCATTCGCGCCGACCAATGTGTCAAAGGCATGGCCAAAGGCGACCCTTGGAAACACATCACTTCTCTGGCCCTGCGCCTAGCCGGCCACCCCCTGCCCCGCAGCATGGAACGGTAAAGCTCGTAATCTGCAGATACCTTATTCAGGCACAAACAGTTTTTGCATAACAATCACTAAAAAGCAGCGATGGGTCGAACCGAGTATCGGATTTAATGCACGCCCACAGCACTATTGGGTCTTGCGCATCATGTCCAAGGAGTACCTCGGAAAAGTAACCACCTTTCTGCTAAAGCAGTCCAAAGGTAGTGGCCTACTGAATTGGGGGCACACCTCACCGCTTGGGCTTGTAGCTTAAAACTGCCCCTTAAGCCGTTCGTACGCTAGAGAACACAATGTCTTGCGATTCAGGCCTTCCCCATTAAGAGGCTCACAAAAGTGCAGGCGAACACGAATTTTTCGGCGTAACAATATGCTCCACAGGTGATGATGAAACTCATCGTCACCAATAAACGCCAAACTTTGATCCGCTGCGCCCATGCTGTCCAAGTAGCGAATCGCCAGTGGCTGAACCGGCACTTGCGCTAACAAGGGCGCATCAAACAACTGCGGGAAAAAGCGTCGCAGCCCTGTACCGTCTGTCGTGGTGCCTTCCGGGAATACCAGCACCGTATGCCCATGCTGTAGACGGCCGGCAATTTCCTGAGCCACGCGAACGGACTCACCGCTACCCCGTTTGATAAACAGGGTACCCATGGCACGAGCCAGCATGCCGATCAGCGGCCAGGCACCGACCTCAGCCTTGGAAAGAAAATACAGATGTCGCTGGCTGGCAATAACGGGAATATCCAACCACGAGATATGATTGCTCACCAAAAAAACGGGCGTCTCGACCCTGCTACCTGTAACGGTCAATTCCACACCCAAGATACGCAGGAATCGCCAGCACCATCGTTGCTTGGCCTTCAATATCACGGGCCGATACGGTGACCAGAACGCGCCTAGAAAAAACGCCAGCACAAAGCCCCACAGTAGATAGAGCACCACACCGGCAACTCGCCACACTCGGCGCAGTTGCGGCCAGACCCCTCTCTCGGGATAGGATTCAACGCTAACGCTATGATTCATATCGCTCCTGTATACAGCCTGCTAGCTATTAATTATCCACTACCCATTGTTTACACTGCCTGGGCGGGCTGCATGAAGTGCTGCACATAGCGAGCGGGGAGGTTTTCCACCGCCATCAGCACAAAGAAGTCCAAGCAATTAAAATCCGGGTCCCAGCATGGCTCACCACATACCTGCGCGCCCATGCGCAAATAAGCCTTCAGCAACGGCGGCATCTTCACACCCTCCGCTTGTGCATCGCCGGGCAATGCCTGCAACCGTAGGTGAGGCTGCACTCGATGCTCGGCTCGGCTCAAATGGCGCCCCTGAATGCGCTCATTGACCGCCGCCACGTTATAGCCTTCACTCAAGGCAATGCTGGCGCAGCCCAGCAGGTAGCGCACATCGTTTTCCAGCATGTATTGCGCCAGCCGTGCCCACAGCACACTTATCACCCCCCCGTTACGGTGATCCGGATGAATGCAGGTGCGTCCGATCTCCGCCAGCTTCCCCTCCAGACGCCCAAGCATGGTGAGATCAAACTCACCACTGGAATAGAAGCCACCAGTGCGCTGCAGCCTGTCACCGGGCAATACCCGAGTGTAACCAACAATGTCGCCGCTGCGATTGTCCCGCACCACCAAGTGCAAGCAGTGGCGGTCAAAACGATCGCGATCCAGCCCGAACGGCGCACTGAAACTCGCGCCGTATTCCTGGGAGAAGATGCGATAGCGTAAACGTTGAACTTTTAGAATTTCACGACGGGAGCGGGTGAAGTAAGCACTGAAGCGACCCTGCGCCTGAGCTTCTCTATCCGCTGTCATTTCCCGAGGAAAACGAAGAATCTCGGCAGTGGCAACGAACGGCTTAGCGAACGCTCCTTTCCATTGCGGGCTTAACGCTTTGATCTTTCCTGCGGCTTGCGCAAGCATAGTGTGCTCCACTGGCAGTTTCAGCCAGTGTCGTCAGCGGCCATGGCAAGGCAGTGACACTTGCGTGACATTTGCGCGACACACCCAGAGAGCCTAAAAAATAAAAAAAGAGAAGGAGAGAGCCATGAACGCCCCGCACATTGCCGACACCGTCCCGTTTCCGTTGCCCGTCAAAAAAGGCGATACGGTGTACTGGTGTGCCTGTGGCCTGAGCCAGACGCAACCGTATTGTGATGGCAGCCACAAGGACACCGGTTTTTCCCCTGTGCCTTACACTGCCAACAAGGACAAGATTGTGTTTTTCTGCGGCTGCAAGCATAGCGCCAAAGGCATCATTTGCGACGGCAGCCATGTGGCGCTAAAAGGAGAGAAGTCCAACTTGTGAAACCAGGTGGCCACCTATCGCCGCAGGTGCCGGGTATTACTGGCAAAAGGCTCTGTGACCCAGAACGTCGATCCCCTAGGACAACAGGGCCGACTACACCGGACCTATGAGCGGGTGGTCGCACTGCAACCACCCACCCACTCTCTCAACCAGTGTTGCGCAGGCCGGCCGCGATACCGGCAATGGTGACCATCAACGCGCTTTCCAGCGTTTCATCGCCGTCCTGCTGACGTAGCCGCGCCATCAGCTCTGCCTGCAACAGGTGCAGGGGGTCGGTGTAAGGGTCACGCACCCGAATCGACCAGCGCATCACCGGATTGTTATCCAGCAAGTCTTCTCGACCAGTGAGGGCAGACAAGGCGCTCACCGTGGCGGTGAGCCGCTCACGCAGCACTTCACCCAGACGCATTAACCCGGGATCGTCCCCCGCCAAACGCTCTTCATACCAGGCCGCTACTCGCAAATCAGATTTCGCCAATACCATTTCCAGCATATCCACCACGCCCTGGAAGAACGGCCACTCGCTGGCCATTTCCCGCACCATGGCATTCTGCGCTGTATCGTTCTGGGCATCTTCCAGCGCGGCACCGGTGCCCAACCAAGCGGGCAACATCAGCCGTATCTGGGTCCAGGCAAACACCCAGGGAATCGCCCGCAGTGAGCTGATACCTTGATCAGACTTGCGCCGCGCAGGGCGGCTGCCCAGCGCCAGCCGCGACAACTCCGTTTCTGGCGTAACGGTACGCAGGTAGCGCACCAGCTCAGGCTCATCGCGCACCACCCCGCGATAGCCCGCCACGGAAGTATCCGTCAGGGCCTGCATCTGTTGGCGCCACTCCGGTCGGGCCGCCTGGGGTGGCAACAAGGTTGCTTCCAAAGTGGCCGCCACATACTGCTCCAGGTTAAACACCGCCACCGACGGGCGACCGTATTTAAACCGAATCACCTCACCCTGCTCCGTCACCCGTATACGCCCGGCCACCGAGCCTGGCGGCTGTGATAACAGCGCCATGCGGGTGGGCGATCCGCCACGGGAAATGGAGCCACCTCGGCCATGAAACAGTGTGAGCGGAATGCCGTTATCGGCAAACAGGGCCGTGAGCTTTTCCTGTGCCCGATATTGGGCCCAGGCCGCGCCGAGAAAGCCCGCGTCCTTGGCGGAATCTGAATAGCCAATCATGATTTCCTGCCCGGCAGCCACTCGCTCTCGATAGAACGGCAGCGCTAACAACGCTGACATGGTTTGCTCGGCACCATCCAAATCGTCCAAGGTCTCGAACAGCGGCACCACGCGCATGGGTTCACGAACCCCGGCTATCTTCTGCAACAACATCACCGCCATCACATCAGACGGGGTAGTGGCCATGGAAATCACATAGGCACCTAGCCCTTCGCTGCCTTGCTCGGCAATCACCTCACACGTTGCCAATACCTCTGCGACTTCGGCAGTGCAGTGTTCGCTGTCGCGGAAAGCGGCATCAATCAGCGGTCGGCGTGCCTGCAGCTCATCAACCAGAAACGCTTGGCGCGCCGCCTCATCCCAATCGCTGTAACGACCCAACTGCAGATAACGGGTGATGGCATCCAACACATCACTGTGACGGGTCGATTCCTGACGAATATCCAGCCGTAGCAGGGTGATACCGAAACAGTTCAGGCGGCGAAGAGTATTTTTTAAATCGCCATCGGCAATGTCACTTAGGCCCACGGCACGCAAAGAACGATCAAGCAGTTGTAACGGCGCCATCAACTCTTCACGGCGCAGATAGGCTTGTCCCTCCGGCACCGGCAAGCCTTCTACTTGTGCTTCCATCTGACGACGAGTCAGGCGCAAGCGACTACGCACTTCGCGCAGCAGCACACGGTAAGGTTCATGGGTTGGGCCAGTGGCCGCCAGTAATTCCTCACTGGCCGACTTCATCGACAGGTCCGCCAGCAAGTTCTCCACATCGCGAAGATACAGGTCTGCCGCCATCCAGCGGGCCAGCAGCAACACTTCCCGAGTCACCGGGGCGGTCACATTGGGGTTACCATCCCGGTCACCGCCCATCCACGACGCCAACTTCACCGGCGCCCAGTCGGAGGGGGGCGCAGGCAGCCCCCGCTCGGCCAGCTGTGCTTCCAGTTGGCGCAGCACATCCGGCACCGCCTGCCACAGGGATTGCTCAATGGTGGCAAAGCCCCATTTGGCTTCGTCCACCGGGGTCGGCTTTTCACGACGAATTTCATCGGTACACCAGGCCGCCAGAATCACCCGGCGCAGACGTTCGCGGCGCAACTCACGCTCGTCTTCATTGAAGTCTGGGCGATCCATCTCACTGAGCAGATCGGCCATTTGGTCATACTTGCGAATCAACGTACGGCGGGTCACCTCGGTGGGGTGGGCTGTCAACACCAGCTCGACGGAAAGCTGCTCAAGCGTTCCCGAAATTTGCTCTTTGGCAATGTCATTATCATCCAGGCGCTGCAGCACCTCCTGCAACCCCTGATCAGTCCCCGCATCCCCCGGATAGCGCTGGTGTTGACGATGCAACCGCTCCCGGTGATGTTGCTCGGCAATATTACTCAAGTTAAGAAACTGACTGAACGCACGCGCCACCTCCAGCAGAGTCGCGTCATCCAGCGGCGATAATAAATCGCGCAGCGAGGCCAGTGACGCCGCCCCTTCGGTGCGGGTCGCCACCGAAGCTTGGCGGATTTTTTCCACTGTCTCGTACATGGAATCGCCCGCCTGCTGACGCAGGCATTCGCCCAACAAATCGCCCAATAACCGGACATCATCACGCAATGGTGCATTTACATTGTGATCCACTGTGCCTCCTTACCGTGCAGGAATAGTCGCCGGCGCCTACCATACTCTCTCTTCGAGTCGGTGCCATGACCAACAAATGCTGTTCAAATTGCAGTTTTAACAAGATTACACTTTCAACCATCTTTATTCCGCTGCCACGGTGACGCAACATAGGCCTTCCAAACAGGCTATTAAAACGCGTTACGTACTCTGGCTTTCAGGCTCGCGCAATCTAGGGCCATTTTGAACGGTGCAGGTCCGTCCATCGAAATGGCAACAACGAGTACGGACAGTATGCAAGGGGCTTTCAACAGCCTGCTCACGAACCCGGGATCGACTTAATGATGAACACCTCAAGCCGTATTACCTCGGATCAAGGTGTGGTGCTAATGCAGTATCTGGCGCGAGCCCTGTTTGCGGTGCTTGCGGTGCTGTATTTCCACCATGCAGACCACTTCTTCTTTACCCTGCCCCAGGCGACGCCGTGGCTGTTGTTCAGTGCTTACGTGGGCATTCAGCTTCTGCTGCTGATTTGGCGCCCCATCAACGCCGACGGCTTCGCCTCCGCGTTAGACCTGCTAACCCTGGGGATTGTGCTGCTACTGGATGCCGGTGATCCACCTCCCACCATGGCCCTGCTGTTCATTGCTGTACTCAGTAACGGCTTACTGCATGGCCTCAAACGCTTTCTAATCATGCTTGCTGGGGCTGAAATCGTATTGGCCTTTGTGCTTCCTATCCGCTTGAGCTACAGCGACGCGTCCAGCGCCTCTGCCAGCCTGTTTCTGGTCGCGGCACTCAGCGCCTGCATGTTGTATTTCGGCTTGATGATCTGGCGCAACCAACACCTGTCACGGGCGGCGCTGGAAGCCACTTGGCGCGACCCGGATACTGATTTCATCAGCCGTGAAGCCTTGGTAAGCACCGCCGGCTGGCTGGTGCCCCTGCACGACCGCATTTCCTCGCCGCTCACCTTAGTATTGGTGCGACACCATGAATTGCCGTTACTCGCCGACCGAATAGCCCAACGCATTCGCCGCAGTGATGTGGCCGCTCGCTACGATGAACAACTCTTGGCTCTGCTGCTACCCTGCACCCCCACAGCGGCGGCGGAACAACTGCTCAATGATTTACGCAACCGGCACCCGGGGCTGCGGGCGGCCATGATGACCCTGGCCGATGGCGACGCCGCCCTTGAGCAAGCACTCTCTCACCTGCAAGCCTCCATGGCCCGCACCACCGAAGAAGACAATCACTGGCTGGCCCACGCCCCGCCGATAAATTGAGTCTATCTACACCACCCATTTATCAGGCAATCTCTGTCACACCGCCTTGTCGGCAATGGCCCAAACAACGACAAGGCAGCCTCAAGCCCCTTCGCGCCGTTTTTGTAACCCTGTTCGCCAGCCCCTTGCTCGGTTTAAGCATGCTCACACAGGCTGCCGATGCCCCCAGCCCACGCCTGGTTAGCGGCAACTTGGCCGCGAGTGCGTCCCGCACGGGTAACCTGGACATCACTGACAGCAGCGGAACCGATCAGCAGGTGACGCTAACACTCACCGCCAGTGCAGACGAAAACCACTACCGCCGCCGTACCGATAGCTGATTCATGAAATCGTCTTCTCTGACAATCCTGATCTGGCTCTATCCACCGTCCAACGACCAGCAGCCGCTTCCAGGCCAGCGTCGCGGTGACATTGAGCAACCACTCGCCCTTGAACGCCGCCGGTAGCACGGCGACTGGCGGCAGTGGCGACGATGGAGGAAGTGTCTTAATTTTCACGAGCTTATTTACTCTGATACTTAGCCTGAGGCGCTTCCAGGGTCGGGGATAACGCTTTTAATCTTTATCTATAAAAGCGACTATCCCATCGCCTTAAACTGTGCCAACGACGCCAAAACCTCCAGCGCATGTCGTCGCGTCGCGGGGTCATGAAGATCCACTGTCACCATCAGCTCATCTACCTCCACGGAATCAAGCAACTGATCCAGCTGCCCCTGTATGGAGGCTGCCGTTCCCTGCAACTGCAAACCCAAGAAATCTTTTACCCCTGCTTCCTCTTGTGGGTTCCACAATCCCTCCATGCTATGTACCGGCGGCTTCATCCACAGCGGCTGTCCACGGAACAGGGCAAGAATGCGTTGATAACTGGTAGTAGCCAGATAATGAGCCTCCTCGTCGGAATCCGCCGGTACCGCCGGCACCGTCAACATGGCGTAAGGCTTATCAAGTTGGGCAGAGGGCTGAAACTGCTCTCGATAGGTACGCAACGCTTCACGGTACAGTCGCGGCGCAAAATGCCCGGCAAACGCATAAGGCAAACCCCGCTGCGCCGCCAACTGGGCGCTGTACAAACTGGACCCTAGTAACCAGATCGGCACCGCAGTGCCAGCACCAGGAATCGCATTGACCGCCCGTGACGCATCCAGTGGCCCCAGCAAGCGCTGCAACTCAGCCACATCATGAGGGAACTGCTCAGCCCCGAGGCCTTCACGACGCAAGGCACGGCTGGTCATTGGATCGGTCCCCGGTGCCCGTCCCAGTCCCAGATCAATGCGATCGGGGTACAGAATTTCCAGCGTGCCAAACTGCTCGGCGATCACCAGCGGAGGATGGTTGGGCAGCATCACCCCCCCGGACCCTACCCGAATGGACTCAGTCGCCCCGGCAATATGCCCGATCAGCACCGAAGTAGCAGCACTGCTGATCCCCTGCATATTGTGGTGCTCCGCCAACCAAAACCGCTGAAACCCCAGCGATTCGGCATGGCGTGCATAGGCCACACTATTAGCCAATGTTTGACCAATCGTGTCGCCTTCGCGAACGGAGGCCAGCTCTAATAATGAAAAGGGTACTTTTGCAGACAAAATCTATGCTCCCATAACGCTAGCGTTATGAATGGTGTTCAAAACTGGAGTTTCAAGTCAACAGCGCAAAAGCAAATACGCTAGGCAGTATTTATACTTACTATCGTGTGGTGGGTTAGGGAGCGGGAACGACGCGAACAAATTACTGCTCTCGAAAACCTTTTCGCCCGGTCTTCATGGGAAAGGGATGAACATTCCTCCCTCCTGCTTTCTCGAGCCATTCAACTTGCAACTCATTTCCCCCGAAACAGCTCGCGGCTTTTCAAGGGACGTTTGCCCAAGTGAGGGGCCAGCAGATGCCGGCACAAATGTAAGGCTGCCTTGCGAGCAGCGGGATGCCAATCCCCTTGGCAAATGGCCAACAAATCTGCCCCCTGATAGCTTGGCCCGGTTTCTACTCGTACGAGCCCCTGCTCCGGGTTTAGCTGATAGCAGGCGTCCGGTTCCACCTCATCGCCCTGAACATCCAGCTCCAAGGATACCCCGTAACCAATTTCCTCTAACGCCGCCAACTCAAATTGCCGCAGGGTAATATCCAACGCGGTATCGGTTAGCAAATCAGACAAAGCCTGCTCGTATAATGGCCAAATCGCGGGATTGGGATCATCCCGATGCAGCAGCCGGGTGAGCAACTCATTAAGGTAGAAGCCACAGTAAAGCGCCTTGCCGCGCAGCAACACTCGACTCCCCCGTGGTTCACAGGCCCGCAGGGAATACAGGTCACCGGAGGGCTTCAGCTCCACCCACAAAGGCGTAAACGGAGCCAATAGGGGGTCCTTACGTCCACCGCGCACCACCGCACCAACACGCCCAAGCTCCGGCAAGAACAGGTCCACCGTCAGGCTGGTATTGCGGAAAGGCCGCCGATGAATCAGCCAAGCGGCTTGCAGGGTAGCGGTCATGGAAATAGCTTCACACGGCAGACTTCAAGCGGCAAGCGACAACGCGACGCCCAAAAAGAGCGGCTCCTCTCAGGCGATAGCCGCGCTCATATTGAAATAAAGCGCTGCCAGCACCGCGCCCCCAGGATGAAAACCCACCCTTGCAGCGCAGAAATCAAAGTTTATTCAGCTCGGGAAGACAAGTCTGCGCGTTATAACGTGTTGTTTGGCGCTCAATTACGTTCGTCATAACCAAGCGAGCGCAATGCACGGGCATCATCAGACCAGCCCGCCTTAATTTTCACCCACAGGTTAAGCATCACTTTGCGCTCAATCAGACGTTCGATATCTTCGCGGGCTTGAATGCCGATCTGCTTGATTCGCTCGCCTTTGTCGCCAATAAGAATTTTTTTCTGGCCACGGCGTTCCACCAGAATGGCGGCAGAAATTTCAGTGACGCGGGGTCCATCTTCCCACAACTCCACTTCCACACTCACCTGATGAGGCACTTCCTGCCCCAGCTGGCGGACCACCTTTTCACGAATGATCTCCGCCACCATAAACCGCAGGCTGCGGTCGGTCAGCTGATCTTCCTCGTACCAGAAGTCTCCTTCTGGCAGGCGATCAACCAAGGCTTTTTCCAGCTCTACCAAATTCTGTTCACGCAGCGCAGATACCGGGATCACCGCGTCAAAGGGGTAACGCTCACTCAAAGTTTGTATATGCGGCAGCAAGACCGCCTTGTCGTCCACATTGTCGACCTTGTTAATGATCAACAACACCGGCACCTCATCCTTTTCCGGCAATAAGGACAACACATGCTCGTCCGCCGGCGTCCACTTCAGAGCATCCACCATCATGCAGATCACATCCACCCCAAACAGGGTCGATACCGCGGCCTCATTCATGGCACGGTTCAACGCCTTTTCTTGGCCGGTATGAATCCCCGGAGTGTCCGCAAACACAATCTGGTACTTATCGCGGCTGAGAATACCGTGAATCCGGTGACGGGTTGTTTGCGGCTTGCGCGAGGTAATGCTGACTTTCTGGCCGATCAAGTGGTTCATCAGCGTGGATTTACCCACATTGGGGCGCCCAACAATAGACACCATGCCACAGCG
This sequence comes from Alcanivorax sp., assembly GCF_040119285.1. Taxonomy (GTDB): domain Bacteria; phylum Pseudomonadota; class Gammaproteobacteria; order Pseudomonadales; family Alcanivoracaceae; genus Alcanivorax. The sequence goes on along the minus strand of NZ_JBEDTY010000029.1, from coordinate 47,562 downwards.
GGTAGCCTGGGCATTATCCGGTTGGGAAGAGAGGGTATCAGTCATACTGCTGCTCCAGCCATTCAAGCGCCAAGCTTGCCGCCTCTTGCTCGGCCTTACGGCGGCTCGCGCCCTGGGCGATAAATATCTGCTGCACCTGATCCAGGGAGCACTGCACATCGAAGGTCTGTTTCGGTGCCAGGCCTTCTACCTGGGTCACCTCATAGGTCGGTAATTCAAATTTGCGCGCCTGCAGCCATTCCTGCAAACGGGTCTTGGCATCTTTCTGGGCACTCTGGGGGGAAATGGCCTCGAGGCGCGGCGCAAACCAGGCCAACACCACCTCGCGGCAGCGGGGCTCTCCGCCATCCAGCAACATGGCGCCAATAATCGACTCCAATGCATCAGCCAGTGTGGAATCACGACGAAAACCGCCGCTTTTCAACTCCCCGCCCCCCAGCACCAGATACTCACCCAAACCCAACTCCCGGGCCACCAGCGCCAACGTCTGGCCACGCACCAGAGACGCACGCATTCGGGTTAGCTGCCCTTCAGCAGCTTTCGGGAACTGCTCAAACAGGGCAACGGAAATGATCTGCCCGAGTTGAGCATCACCAAGAAACTCCAGCCGTTCGTAATTACGGTGGCGGCTAACACTACGATGTGTCAGCGCCAACTCAAGAAGGGAGATATCCTGAAACTGATAGCCCAGACGGGCCATCAGCCTGTTAAGGTCACCGTTCACTGGCGAACGTCTTTTTTGAACTCGTCTTTGAAGGTCATCACGATGCTTACGTTGTAGAACATCGGTTCACGCACTTCATAGTCTGTGGACACGGCCAAAACGCCGCCTTCCTTAACGATACTCAGGTCATCAACACGGATCACATTGACCTGGTTGATGGTGAACCGCTTGCTGAGTCCGTCGCGAATTTCACGCGGAGACATCAACGCCGTTTTGCTGTCTTGCAGCAATGAACGGATGGTGGTCGAAATCGTATTGTGTTCCATATAAGCCGGAACCATACGGAACGCAGCTGTCCCCAAGATAGCCACAACGATGAGCACGACTGCCCAGCTAAGTAGTGACATCCCGCGTTGCTGTGAGGGCCTTGTTGTCATCATTTTTAGTTTGCCTCCACCTTATCAATGGCGCCATTACGAGAAAAACTGGGCAGGGAGAAAATCGGCTTCCAGTGCATCCAGATCATAAATGCTTCCCCCACGACCAGCCCCTCAGGGACTATACCCCAGAATCGGCTGTCGTTACTGTTATCCCGGTTGTCGCCCATCACAAAGTAGGCATCCGCCGGCACCGTCCACTCACCCTGGCTCTGCGTCTGCGGCATTTGCCGGCCAGTGTAGGCGTTGGTTTTGCCTTCCTGCCAAATCAAGTGGCTAGCATTACCCAGCTGTTCCACATATTGCTTGCGCCATACGCCCGGGCCAACCCACTCGTTCACTAAATCACGATCGATAATCTCGCCATTCACGGTCAACACGTTGTCTTTCACCTGAACCGTATCACCCGGCAAACCCACCACCCGTTTGATGAAGTTCTGCTTTCGGTTGCCGGGAAACTTGAACACCATCACATCACCGCGTTCCGGCTCAGTGGTTTCAATGATCTTGGTATTGGTCACCGGCAAACGGAGCCCATAGGCAAACTTGTTGACCAGAATAAAATCATTCACCTGCAGCGTTGGCAGCATGGAGCCCGAGGGGATGGTAAAAGGTTCAACAATAAACGAACGGATCACTAGCACCACAAAAAACACGGATATCAGTGAGTTGGAGGTTTCCACCACACTGCCCACCGGGCCGCCCTTACTCTTCAGCTTAAGCGCCTTGTCTATCAGCCAGACAATCACCGTAATGGCCAGTGCCAGGGTCAACCAGAAACCGATATCAATATCCAACAGAAATCTCCATTAAAGAGTCGCAGCAGGCAACAGCTGGACGCCTTGTGGTTTTACGTCCAGCCTCTAACGTCAGGCGTTTATCAATTAATCATCCACTTTGAGCACAGCCAGGAACGCTTCCTGGGGAATTTCCACGTTGCCCACCTGCTTCATTCGCTTCTTGCCTTCTTTCTGCTTCTGCAGCAGTTTTTTCTTACGAGATACGTCGCCGCCATAACATTTCGCGGTCACGTTCTTACGCAGGGCTTTTACCGTCTGGCGCGCGATAATCTTGCTACCAATGGCAGCTTGAATGGCCACATCGAACATTTGTCGTGGCACCAATTCTTTCATCTTTTCACACAGGGCCCGGCCCCGGTAAGCAGATTGATCTAAGTGGCAGATCATCGCTAGCGCATCCACTTTGTCGCCGTTGATCAACACATCCACCCGCACCAGCTTGGTCGCCTCAAAACGCTCGAACGCGTAGTCCATGGAGGCGAAGCCCCGGCTCACCGACTTAATTCGATCGAAGAAATCCAACACCACTTCGGCCATGGGAATGTCGTAGGTCAGCGCCACCTGCTTGCCCAAGTACTGCATGTTGATCTGCGCGCCGCGGCGCTCAACGCACAGCGTGATCACATTGCCCACGAATTCCTGGGGCACCAGGATGTTTACCCGCGCAATCGGTTCACGGAATTCTTCTATCTTGCTGCCTTCAGGCAGTTTAGACGGGTTGTCCACATGCAGAATGTCACCGGATACCAACGCCAATTCATATACCACCGTAGGCGCGGTGGTAATCAAATCCAGATCGTATTCACGCTCCAATCGCTCTTGGATGATTTCCATGTGCAACATGCCCAGAAAACCCACCCGAAAACCGAAGCCCAACGCATCGGACGTTTCCGGTTCGTAGAACAGGGAGGCGTCATTAAGTGTTAGCTTGGCCAGGGCGTCACGGAAATCTTCATAATCATCCGCACTCACCGGGAACATGCCGGCATAAACCTGCGGTTTCACATTTTTAAAGCCAGGCAGGGCGGCCACGTTCGGGGTTTTCGCCAAAGTCAGGGTGTCACCCACCGGTGCGCCATGAATATCCTTGATGCTGCCGCTCACCCAGCCCACTTCACCGGCTTCCAGCAATTTGGTCTCGGTACGCTTCGGCGTAAAGATACCCAAGCTATCAACCACGTGAGTCTGGCCGGTGGATTTCACCAAAATTTTGTCGCCCTTCTTCAGGCGTCCTTCTTTCACCCGAACCAACGAGATCACACCCATGTAATTATCGAACCAAGAATCGATAATCAGGGCCTGCAAGTCCGACTCGCGCTTCCCTTCAGGGGCGGGGATACGCTCTACCAACTGCTCAAGCAGGTCATCAATGCCAACGCCGGTCTTCGCCGACACCCGACAAGCGTCATGGGCATCCAGACCGATAATTTCCTCGATCTCATTGATCACCATTTCAGGTTCAGCTTGGGGCAAGTCAATTTTGTTCAGAACCGCCAACACTTCCAGATCTTGCTCTATGGCGGTGTAACAGTTAGCCACCGACTGGGCTTCAACGCCCTGGGCGGCATCCACTACCAACAACGCCCCTTCACAGGCCGACAGGGAGCGGGACACCTCATAGGAGAAATCCACATGGCCAGGGGTATCAATAAAGTTCAGCTGGTAGGTTTCGCCATCACGGGCCGTATAGTGCAGGGTCACACTCTGGGCCTTGATGGTAATGCCTCTTTCCCGCTCCAACTCCATGGAATCAAGCACCTGCTCTTTCAGCTCACGCTCGCTGAGGCCGCCGCAAACCTGAATAAAACGGTCCGCCAGGGTCGATTTGCCATGGTCGATATGGGCAATAATGGAAAAGTTGCGAATATTCTTGATGTCAGTCATAAGGCCTGTTGAACAAAAAGTCGTTGCCGCACCGGCCTTCCCTGCCCCGGATTCTCAAACCCGAGTGACAGAAACAGCCGTCCTGCTGCCCGACCCTGCGCCGGACAACACACCGTAATACTCAAAACGACAAACAATGGGCCGCGATTCTAGCGGATATCGGGGGGGAGTTGCACGGCGCACCGTCCGGTGCGCCAAAAAACCCTACAGTGGGCTCCAAAAAAGGGGTTATGGCAGCTTAAGCGCCAAGAAGCGAGGGGCGCCATCACGATTGACCAATGCCGCCACAGTACCTTCTTCCGGCAAATCCGCCGCGGCCTCAGCTAAATCAGCGGCGCTATTGATCGGAGAGCCGTGCAGGGTGACCAGAATATCGCCTACCTGCAGCCCGGCCTTATGAGCCGGCCCCTTTGAAACCTGAGTAATCACCACACCGGCCTTCAAATCCAGGTGGCTCAATTCCGACGCCGAAGCCTTCCGCACGGTTAGCCCCAACTTGGCACCCGCGGCATTCTCACCCTTCTGAGCACCACTGCTTAAGGCCATTTCAGGATTATCCGGCAACAAGCCGATCGTTACCGGCAAGGTTTTCTCTTCACCATCACGGACAACCACCATATCCACGTCTGATTCCGGCCTCACTCGGCCCACCCAACGGGGCAACTCAGAAGAGCGATAAATCGTTTCACCATTAAAGCGAATGATCACGTCACCAGGTTCCACCCCGGCAGCTTCAGCCGGAGAGCCCTCAAGCACCTGAGACACTAGCGCGCCACGGGGTGAATCCAAGCCAAACGATTCTGCCAGATCCCGGTCCACTTCCTGAATCAACACACCTAACCAGCCCCGGCTAACCTTGCCGCCATCTTTCAACTGACTGACCACATCCATGGCCATATCCACCGGGATGGCAAAACTCACGCCCATATATCCACCGGAACGGCTGAATATCTGCGAATTGATCCCAACCACTTCACCGCTCAGGTTAAATAACGGCCCTCCACTGTTGCCGGGGTTAATCGCCACATCGGTTTGTATGAAAGGCACATAGGTATCACTGGGCAAACTGCGGCCCTTGGCACTAACAATCCCTGCAGTAACGCTGCTGTCGAAACCGAATGGAGCCCCAATGGCCAATACCCATTCGCCCACTTTCAGGTCAGCTGAGGAGCCGATATTCACCACCGGCAAATTCCCTTCATCTACTTTCAACAATGCCAGATCGCTCTGCTCATCTGCCCCTACCAACGTGGCAGGCAATTCACGGCGATCTTGCAGGCGCACCATAATTTCATCTGCTTCCGCCACCACATGGTTATTGGTCAGTACATAACCATCAGCAGAAATGATGAACCCGGAGCCCAGCGAACGAGTGTCCCCCTGCTCTGGCAACGACGGCATTTCACCCTCACCGCCAAACTGTTCAAAAAAATGTTTGAACAGCTCAGGTAACTGTTTGAGTTTATCTGTAGCAGACGATGCCTCTCGGTGGGTAACGGTGCTGATATTCACTACCGCCGGGCCTTCCTTCTCGACTAACTGGGTAAAATCAGGCAGGCCCGAAACAAGCGGTTCTGCGCGGGTAGAAGACGATTCAGAAGAAGGGTCGGAGCAAGCTGTCAGTACAGCGCTCAAGATGACAAGCCACACTGCTGCGAAACGACGATATCCTCGTTCCATTGAAGTCTCCTTTTATCAGGCGGCCTTTTTCATGGCCTCACTATTGCGATGCTGGCTGAATCACCACGGCCTGGCAGCTATCCGCAGAAGGAACGACCCGTGGCTGATACGCCTGAGTATGCCCCGTCTGTCGGCTCATGACACGGTTGATTGCAAAACCGAGAAACAGCCCCGCCATCCCCAGTAAAGCAGAGGCATCAACTATCTCAATGGGCACAGCCTCCCCCAGCAGGGCGCCGGCAAACAACAACGCCAACGGCAAGCCGTATACCCACAGCGCACCACGCATCAGCGCGCCCTCTGGCAAGGCCACGTTTACAGTATCGCCAACCTGGTGAGAATCTTGAGAAGGAACGCGCAGACGAGCGCGTTGGCCGGATTGCTGTTCATTAATGAGATGATGCCCGCAGCCGGCTTTTGCCTTGCAGGCACCGCAAGTGGAAGCACGCACGGTTTCCACCCAGATCGCCCCAGGCTCCACCGCCACAACAACCCCTTGCTCTTCCAGCATCAGGGTTGGCTATCTCGCACACGGATACCTTCAATTACCCGTTCTGCGGTCTTTTGCGGCACCTCACCCACCAGGGTGACTAGATAGGCCCCGCTGGGAGCAGTCAGACGGCGACTGACTGCCACCGTCGGGCCGACACGACTCACACCCTCTTCCACAGAGCTCTCACGCACCGCTTCCACAAAGACGGTGAAAGCCGCCAAGCCATCACTGTAACCCTGCGCAGCCACCGGTTCGCGATCGGAGCCGCCCTGTCGCCAATCCTGCTCCACGGAGGTAAAGCCCGACGGCATCCATTGCGCTTCCACTGATAATCGGTGAGAGGGATGAGAATCCGCCAGTGGTGTCAGATCACGTCCTTTCACGGTTTCAGGGATCGAAAAATCTTGTTCGCTGAGCGGCGCAGCTAACGTCAGAGTGACAAACTCCACCCGCTCAAGCGCCACCCCACTGCCATCAACGACTTCGGACTTCAACAACAGGTTACTGTCATTATCCAGCCACAACCGATAACCGTAGCGATGGGTGTCCAGCGGCGCCACACGCATGCGCGTGGCCGCTCGGCCAGCAACGCGGCCATCCCCATCCACAAGAATGTTGTACTGGGCGGGCACATCGCGGGCGATACGGTCACCCAACGCCAATGGCCCGGCGTGCTTGCGGTTAATGCGGGTAAGCGTGCCGTTCGGGTGCAGACACACCACTTCATCACCGCGGCGCAATACCTCGACCAATCGACCATCAAGATGGGTCAGTCGTTGAAATTCGCGACCACCAATGATGGCATGTCTTACTTCCATGGTGCTGACTTCCGCACCGAACTGATAAAGGAAACGACCGGTGTAATTAAGGGATCGATTAGCCTGAGCCATCGACTGGAGCTGATCCTGCGCTGGCGATGTATCCGCCAACGCCACTTCGGACAGCGCCAGAGCCGGCGAGCAGAGAGTCAGAAAAAAGGCAAGAGCTCGCAACATCATCCGCTAGCGTGCCCCGTGGCGGGCATCCATGCTTACCAGGCGGGCAAAGGGCATCATGCCCTGGCCACTATGACGTGCTGCGAAATCGCTATGGCGCAGCAACATGCTGTTCACACGGGGCTGGGCAGCCGGCACCGCAGCAGGGTTACTTGCCGTATTGGCTGTAAAGGTCTGAGATACCAGGGAGGTCTCGCCGAACGGGCGGCTGATGCGGTTGTCCGGGGCTGCAGCAGTCAACGCCGGCGCAGCCATGCTGTTCACCGACTGGCCACCTTCCCAAGTCTGCCAGCCGACCACCGTGGCCGCCGCCACCGAAGCCGCTACCGCCAAGCGTGCCATGCCGCCCAACCATGCAGGGCGGCGCGCAGGGAGCACTTCTTCCGCTAACGCGGCAGTGAGGCTGACATTAAAGCCCGCCGGAACGGCCATGGAAGCTTGGTTGTGCATAATATCGCTGGCCAACTGCCAACGGGCCAGCGTCTCCAGCTCGCTATTGTCGATATCACGCATTACCCGGCGGGTTTCCAGCTCGCTGGTTTCACCGTCTAGGAACGCGGACAGCGTTTCCAAATCCCTGTTCATACTCTCACCCTTTATCGCCGCGCTGTGAGCCCAAAAGCGGACGGACAGCTGTATCAATTGCTTCCCTGGCCCGAAAGATCCGAGACCGAACTGTGCCCACCGGGCATTCCATAACGACCGCAATATCCTCATAGCTGAGGCCCTCGAATTCACGCAGGGTTACCGCAGTCTTCAACTCTTGAGGCAGCTCATTGATTGCTGCATGGATTACCGCCTCCAGTTCCTCTGACAACACGAGGGACTCCGGGGTTCCAATCTCATGCAGCATTTCTGCACCAGCGTACTGCTCGGCTTCAGCAGCATCCAAATCAGAGCCCGGTGGACGCCGGCTGGCAGACACCAAATGATTTTTAGCGGTATTGACCGCGATACGATAAAGCCAGGTATAAAAGGCGCTGTCTCCACGGAATCGGGGCAGCGCGCGCCAAGCCTTGATAAAGGCTTCTTGGGCAACATCTTGAACCTCGTCCTGGTCACGCACATAACGGCTAATCAACGCAAAAAGGCGCTGCTGATACTTTCGTACCAACACCTCGAATGCGCGCTGATCGCCGGCTTTGGCTTTCTTGACCAACTCTTCGTCTGACACCGATCCCCCGGATCTATCGCGAAACGCGTAAAATAACCATGACTGCCTGACGATCAAGCAGCCTGTAAAACGCGCCATTGTAGCAGCTGGTCGAGCGGCGGCTACAGCAGGAAGGCGATTTCGCCACCTTTTCACATTGCTTGAACAATTACATGGTGACGCAAGGGCGACGAGACAACCGGTTATAGGACAGAGGTGCCCGCAAATGGTTCCCGGGCGGTAATTTGAAGTAATCTAATGAATCCGGGCCAGCCAAGGCTATGGCGTTATCGAATAATGCAGAGCATGCGCTGGCGAGCCAATTGCGGGGATAATGCACCAGATCACTCCCCCTTCCAGAAAAGGGAGCCACCCTGCCCATCAAGGCAAGACTCAACAGCTGCACACTTCAGGCCACGCTGAGCACATAAGAAATTTTTTAGAAACGTCCAAGTTTGGTCATTTAGCCAGGAGCGGATTCACCGCTATACTGGCCACCGCTCATGCCATACCGCATGGCCTCCCATGTCTATCCACAACAGGACTATCCATGGCCACCTACCGACACGATGTACTCATTATCGGCTCCGGCGCCGCAGGCCTTACGGCTGCACTTCGCCTGCCGAATGAGTGTCAGGTTGCCCTGCTCTCCAAAGGGGAGCTCACCAGCGCTAGCACCTACTACGCCCAGGGCGGAGTGGCCGCGGTGTTGGACCAAGAAGACTCACTGGAAAGTCATGTGGCCGATACCCATGTGGCTGGCGCAGGGCTATGCCAGGATGATGCGGTACGCTTTACGGTAGAAAATGGCCCCGACGCCATTCGTTGGTTGATTGATCTGGGCGTGGACTTCACCCGTTTCGATAGCGGTGACGGCAGTAAATTGCCCTACCACTTAACCCGCGAAGGCGGGCATAGCCATCGGCGCATCATTCATGCCGCCGATGCCACCGGCAAAGCCATCTCCGGCACATTGATCGAACAAGTCTGCAAAAAAGAAAACGTGATCCGCTTTGAGCACCGGGTGGCGGTGGACCTGATCGTACAGGAACACGACGGACCGCAAGGCAAAGAGCAACGTTGCTGTGGCGCCTACGTACACAACATTCAAACCGGCGAAACCGACGTTATTCTCGCCCGCTCCGTGGTGCTGGCCACCGGCGGGGCCTCCAAGGTGTACCTCTACACATCCAACCCGGATGTGGCCACCGGCGATGGCATTGCCATGGCCTGGCGAGCCGGCTGTCGGGTCGCCAATATGGAATTCATGCAGTTTCACCCCACCTGCCTCTATCACCCCAAGGCAAAAAGCTTCCTCGTTACCGAGGCCATCCGCGGCGAAGGCGGGCACCTGCTGCTCCCCAATGGCGAACGCTTCATGAACCGCTTTGATGAACGCGGCGAGTTAGCCCCCCGGGATGTGGTTGCCCGCGCCATTGACCACGAAATGAAACGGCTGGGCGCGGATTGTCTCTACCTTGATATCAGCCACAAACCCGCAGACTTCATTATCGAGCACTTCCCCACCGTATACGCCAAGTGCCTGCAGCTGGGGCTGGATATCACCCGCGACCCCATTCCGGTGGTCCCTGCGGCTCATTACACCTGCGGCGGCGTGATGATTAACAAGCATGGACAAACCGATGTGCCTGGCCTCTATGCCATTGGCGAAACCAGTTTTACCGGCTTACACGGAGCCAACCGCATGGCTAGCAATTCATTGCTGGAGTGCTTTGTGTACGGCAAAGCCACCGCTGACCATATTCGCGCCCACCTGGATAAAATCCCCACGCCAAGAGACGACAACGAATGGGATGAATCGCAGGTTACCGACTCGGATGAAGACGTGGTGATCAGCCACAACTGGGACGAGCTGCGTCGCTTCATGTGGGACTACGTGGGCATCGTGAGAACGGAAAAACGGTTGGAGAGAGCCCTGCACCGCGCCGAGCTACTAAAGAGCGAAATCGCCGAGTATTACAGCAACTACCACATCAGCAACGACCTACTGGAGCTACGTAATCTGGTGGTCATCGCCGAACTGATTATTCGCTCTGCCATGCAACGCAAAGAGAGCCGCGGCTTGCATTACATGCGCGATTTCCCAGCAACGAATGAAGAAACCGGAAATACGATCCTAACACCGGGGACGTTTTGACTGGCATAGAATCAAGCCGGATTACGGGTAAGGACGGAGCCACACGATGACCGTCCTGCACGAGCGATTCAATTGAACGTTCAACGTTGAAAAAAAGCCGGGGAACATCCCGGCTTTCCCTTCCAATGTTGTAGCGTGCGCTAGCCCCGCTGACGCTTAACCCAAAACCACTGATAAAAAGGCTGTAACTCGGCAACGGGCGCTTGGTCAGCAAACACATGCAGCCACCCCTTCGGCGTTTGCATTGCCAACCAAGGGCCATGGCGAATAACACGCAGGGGGCGCTCCATGACTTGCTTATGCCGGCCGATGATCGTCACCCCTTGCGCATCCAGCTCTAGCGCCTCCGGCTGAGGCAAACGCCAGCTCCTCACTAAAATAGGCAGCACACCAAGCAACACCAGCATGGCCCAAGCCGGTAATTGCGACAATACTATGGCCGCCGCTGCCAGCAATGCCGCCAACCACCGTAAACGCGCAGGATAGCGCGAAGCGGCCAGCTTAACCTTTCTTCGCGGAGACCAACCCGAGGACATGGCTCACATACTCATTTAACTGCGGATCTGCAGGCTCACTGCGGTAGGTGAACCACTCGAACATGTCCGCATCTTCACAGGCAAGCAAGGTGGCAAACTGTACTTGGCGCTCCACCGGCTCCGCGTCAAAGTGATTATCCAGATAGCCATACAGCACCACCTCCACTTCTGACGCACCCCGACGGCACTGCCAACGATATTTCCGCTTCAGGTCTTCATTACTCATTCAGCACTACCCTGATCAAACACTCCGGCGTCTTGCGACAATTAACCCATACAGCTTTCAGGCTGTGCGCGCATTATCTATCATGCCTGATGATTTCTCGACTCCCCCCCGGAGTCCCACGCCACGTTACACGTTAGGATAACAGGAGCCCCATGAGCTGGTCCGAGTTTATTGCCGCCCAACCCCTGGCAGATCACGCCTCCACGGATAACGCCCCCACATTAAGCCACTGCGATCACTTGGCTATTATCCGCGCTCATGGCGAGGAAGCCGGCCATTACCTGCAAGGTCAGCTGTCCTGCGACCTGCGCGAAGTGGATAACGGAGGGCACCTCACCGGCATGCATCTGAGCCTGAAAGGCCGTGGCCTGGTCAGCGTACGCATTGTTCGCGACGGTAACGACTACCTGATGCTCGGCCCAGCCGGACAAAGCGAAGCGGTAATCAAATCATTAATGAAATACCGCCTGCGCGCCAAAGTGGAATTTCAAGTGGACAACCAGGCCGTAATTCTGGGGCTTTCAGGCGCATTGCCCGGCGCCCTTCCCGAACCTGGGCAAAGCACCCGCAACGATCAAGGCCTGTGGCTACGCTACCCCAACACCGATCACGCACTGCTGATTACCCACACAGAGCAAGCGGAAGCCGTATGGGCGGCACTGGCTCAGGAACGCACAGCCCTCAACGGCAACGGCTGGCGGCTGGCCGACATCGACGCCGGCGAAGGCATGGTCTACCCGGGCGCAGAAGATCTATTCCTGCCTCAGGTTCTTAACTACGACGTCACCGCCGGCGTGAACTTTAAGAAAGGCTGCTACACCGGCCAGGAAGTAGTTGCACGCATGCACTTCAAGGGCAAGCTCAAGCAACGCATGCAACGGGTCGATTACACCGCCGATATGGACCTGACACCCGGTGAAACGCTACGCGACAGCAACGGCAAAGCCGCCGGTGAAGTGGTCAGCAGTGCCCGCACCCCTGCCGGGCACAGCGCCCTCGTGGTACTGCGCCGCAACACCGATGGTGTATTGTTCAAAGACGCCGAGCCGCTCAACAGCCAGCTCGGCACTCTACCCTATACCTTGCCCTGGAAAGATTAAGCCCCACGGAGCCCACACGCGCACGTAGGCCGAATTAGCCCCAAGTCTTTCCACATAAAAAAAGGCGCCGAAGCGCCTTTTTTTATGTGTCTTTCTAGCCCCTACTCAAGCCTTACCCAAATCCGCCAGCGGGTGCTTTGGCGCCGGGCAGCGGAAGAAACCCTCGATGTACTCTTTTGGCACCGACGCCACATCACGATGCCGGAAGCTGGGTTTGCCGTCCTTGTCGATTAACAAAGCTCGCACCCCTTCGCGAAAATCACCGTGTAGTGAACATTGCACCGCCAAGCACCACTCCATCCTAAACACCTCTGCCAGGTCGTAATAAGTGGAACGATCCAGTTGCTCCCACACCAGATGAGCCGTTTGCGGGCAACCTCGCTCAAGGTTACCCAGTGCCTTGTCCAGCCAACGGTCACGTTCTTTCACGCTCAGCAGCTGCTCAGTGACAACGGTAATGTCCTCGCCATCGCACAAACGGTTAATTAATGGCATATGGTCAATCAACGGGTGCGGCAGATCTCTCATGTCCGCGGCCTGCTGTTTGAACAAGCGATAGATCACCGCGCGATTTTCCGCTTCGTTATCCGCATAATTCTGCTCGGCCAGCGCGTCCAGCAGGCTGTCGGCATCCGCCTCTACCATGCGATCGGCCATGCCAATTTCCACAGCTTCACGACCGTTGATGTGAACCCCAGTAAGGCCAAGGAACAAGCCCACCCTTCCAGGCAAACGATTCAGGAACCAGCTGCCACCCACATCAGGGAACAGGCCGATGGTAATTTCCGGCATGGCCATGCGCGAGCGGGGCGTTACCAAACGGAAATCCGCACTCTGCAGCAGCCCCATGCCACCGCCCATAACAATGCCATCACCAAAGACGATCACCGGAATCGCACTCGTATGCAGACGATAATCCAGCACATATTCCGCTGCGAAATACTCTTCGGTAACCGGGTTTCGGCCTTCACCGGCATGTTTCACCATGGATTTATGCATCTGCACGATATCACCACCCGCACAGAGCGCCTTGTCGCCAGCCCCATCCAGCCAGATCGCCACAATATCGGAACGCTGCTCCCAAGCATCCAGCTTATCGCTCAACAGCGTGATCATTTCCAAGCTCAGCGCATTCAGGGATTTGGGGGCATTCAACGTCGCGCGGGCAATAACACGGCCGCAACGGGTTTCGATTTCGGAAAACAACACGCAGTCAGACACAACAACTCCTTGGTCTCAATTCGGCAAAGATGGTACCGCGGTGGGCGGCAAGCTCCAAGCTGGAAACGGGCAAAAGGCCATCCAGATTATGAATGCCTTACTCCGCGCTGCAAGCTATCAGGTAGTGAGGCAAGCGATGTTCACGTCGAAAGGTCGCTACGGGAAGATTGGTGTGTGAGCCGCGGCCCACAAAGCACCTTACACGGGGCACAACGCCGTTAGTTGTCGTGTGGCCGCAGATGCCAATTCGCCTTGCAGTGGGCGGCTTGCCTTTATTCTGGCACGGACCAATCAATAGCGGTTTTACCGTGCTGGAGCAAATATTGATTGGCACGGGAAAAGTGACCACAGCCGAGAAAACCTCGGTAAGCCGACAGTGGAGACGGATGTGGAGCGCTTAGCACACAGTGTTTTTCGCGGTCGATCAGACGGCCTTTTTTCTGAGCATGACTGCCCCACAATAAAAACACTAACTCCTCACGTTCGCGGTTTAAGTGCTCAATGGCCTGATCGGTAAACGTTTCCCACCCTTGCTTCTGGTGAGAGCCAGCCTGGCCTGCTTCCACGGTGAGCACCGCGTTAAGCAGCAAAACACCCTGCTCTGCCCAATAGGTCAGGTTGCCATGGGCAGGAATATCAAAACCTAGATCTCGGTGAATTTCCTTGTAAATATTCATCAGTGATGGCGGAGTCTTGACGCCATGTTGAACGGAAAAACACAGGCCATGGGCTTGGTTGGGGCCGTGGTAAGGGTCCTGACCCAGGATGACCACTTTCACACAGTCAAAGGGCGTCAAGTTGAAGGCGTTAAAAATATCTGGCCCCGGCGGGAAAACCGTTTTTCCTTCACGCTTCTGTTGCGCTAAAAAATGGCGCAACTGCGCCATATAGTCCCGTTGAAACTCCCCCTCAAGGTGCTGTTTCCAGCCCGGCTCCAACGGCACAACTTTGCTGTCAGGGGTGTTCACGGCATAGGCATTAACCATGGGGGATCACTTTCTCCATCAAGTTGTGCATCCGTTTCTCCGCAAACGCCTGGGAGACTTTTTCCGGGTGCACCAACAAACGCTGCTCAATGGTCAGGAAGGTAGAGAAGATTAACTCCCCATCCAGCTTGGGGTGTTTACAACCAAACAGCTCACACGCCATGGCCAAGGTTTCCACATGCTGGGCCAAATACATATCAGCCATTTTCCGCAGCCGCGGATCAAGAACGGCTTCCTGAATAAACGCCTGCTCAGCCACAATATGATCACGACGATTTTGCAACTCATCAACGATGAAAGCGCCCATCATCTGAGCAAGCAGCTGCACCAACCGCCCCCGTTCTTGCGGGTTTTTCAGGCTCTCCCGGGAAAACTGCGACATCAACCCGAACGCTTGCTCTTTAAAGGGTTCGACCACCTCCTTTATTGCTCGCTCTGCGAACAATGCGAAGGTGTCAGCGATCAAATCAGAGAGATCTTTAAAGTAATAGGTTGTCGCAGAAAGCGGGACGCCCGCTTCACGGGCAACCGAACGGTGGCGAACCGCCCGGATACCATCGCGCACAATAATATTCAACGAGGCCTCAAGAATAGCCTGTCGACGCTGTTCGCTACCCGTTCGGCGCGTTTTCCTTCCCTGGTACTGAATTTCAGTTGTCATGGATACAGCCAGCCTGTGTTATCACACCCTAAATTGTATCACTCTCCCTGTAACGCTCCTGCAACACAACGGGCGAAAATGACGCCCGAAAACACCGTTCTTACCGGCCATGGGGCCGCATATGCGGAAACAGAATAACGTCACGAATGGACGGTGCATCGGTAAACAACATTACCAGACGATCGATGCCGATGCCCTCACCAGCGGTCGGTGGCAGGCCATGCTCAAGCGCGACCACATAATCTTCATCGTAGAACATGGCTTCGTCGTCACCTGCGGCTTTTTCTTCCACCTGCTGACGGAAACGCTCGGCTTGGTCTTCCGCATCATTCAACTCGGAGAAGCCGTTGGCAATTTCACGACCACCCACAAAAAATTCAAACCGCTCTGTCACAAAGGGGTTATCGTCCATGCGGCGCGCCAGCGGCGAAACCTCGGTGGGATACTCGGTAATAAAGGTGGGATCTTTCAGGCGGTGTTCCACCGTCTTCTCAAAAATCTCGATCTGCACCTTACCCAGGCCATAACCATTCTTAAGCGGAATACCCAAGCCGGTGGCGATCTCACGCGCGCCCTCAATATCTGCCAATTTGGCGGCATCAATATCAGGATTAAAATGCAAAATGGAATCGAACACCGTCATGCGGATAAAAGGTTTGCCAAAATCAAACACATCGCCCTGGTAAGCCACATCCGTGCTGCCCAACACCGTCTCGGCCAAGGTGCGCAGCATTTCTTCGGTCAGGTTCATCAGGTCGTGGTAATCACCAAACGCCTGGTAGAATTCTAGCATGGTGAATTCCGGGTTATGCCGGGTCGAGAGGCCTTCATTGCGGAAGTTACGGTTAATCTCGAACACTTTTTCGAAACCGCCTACCACCAACCGCTTCAAGTACAGTTCCGGCGCAATGCGCAAGTACATGTCCATGTCTAAGCTATTGTGGTGAGTAATAAACGGGCGCGCAGTCGCGCCGCCTGGAATCACCTGCAGCATGGGTGTTTCCGCTTCCACGAAATCTTTTTGTACCAGAAAGTTGCGAATCCCGGCCACAATTTTGGCGCGGATCTGGAACGTCTTTCGAGTGTCCTCGTTAACGATCAAGTCCACATAACGCTGGCGGTACCTGGCTTCGGTATCAGTCAGCCCCTTATGCTTTTCGGGCAGCGGGCGCAGGGATTTGGTGAGCAACAAATACTCATCCATCATCACATACAGGTCGCCCTTACCGGATTTACACAGCGTGCCACGTACCCCAATGATGTCGCCCAGATCCCAGCTCTTGGTTTCTTTACGCACATCGCGGGTTTCGTCCTTGGGCGCGAAAATCTGAATACGCCCAGACATGTCCTGTAGTACCTTGAAGGCTTTGCGATCCAGCATCATACGGCCGGCTACCGCTACCTGAATATTTTTCTCTTCCAGCTCTTCCTTGGTGAATTCGCCATACTGCGCTTGCAAATCGGCGGCAAGGGAATCCCTGCGAAAATGATTGGGAAACGGGTTACCGCCTTCGCGTAACTCGGCCAACTTGGCACGACGTTCTGCAATGAGACGGTTTTCGGCAGCGGCCTGCTGCGAGGCGTCGA
Source organism: Alcanivorax sp. (assembly GCF_040119285.1). GTDB lineage: Bacteria > Pseudomonadota > Gammaproteobacteria > Pseudomonadales > Alcanivoracaceae > Alcanivorax. The sequence continues at coordinate 30,981 of NZ_JBEDTY010000029.1, read as the reverse complement.
CATTCTGTGTGGTGTTGTCTTGGCTCATAACTCAGTGCTTCCGGTAAAGCGCCAGGCGCCGCACGCTTAACGCCTGACGCTTTGGAGTTAGCGTCAAGCGGCAAGCGTCAGGCACCCAGCGTATCAATCACAATCCCGCTTTTAGGGAGGCTTCAATAAAGGGATCCAGGGCACCATCCAGTACCGCCTGGGTATTACGGTTTTCCACCCCTGTGCGCAAATCCTTGATGCGCGCATCATCGAGAACATAAGAGCGAATTTGGCTGCCCCAACCGATGTCAGCCTTGCTGTTTTCCAAGGCTTGCTTCTCGGCATTACGCCGCTGCATTTCCAGCTCATAGACCTTAGCCTGCATCATCTTCATGGCCTTGTCTTTGTTCTGGTGCTGGCTTCGCTCGCTCTGGCACTGGGTGACTACGGTATGCTCAGTGCCCCCATCATCCTTAAAGAGGTAGGTCAGGCGCACCGCAGAATCGGTCCGGTTAACGTGCTGACCACCCGCGCCGGACGCCCGGTAAGTATCCACCCGCATATTGCCCAAATCGATTTCAATATCGATATCGTCATCCACCTCAGGAGACACAAACACGGAGCTGAATGAGGTATGGCGGCGGCCACCGGAATCGAAAGGGCTTTTGCGCACTAGCCGATGCACGCCGGTTTCAGTGCGCAACCAGCCGTAAGCATAATCACCTTCAAAGCGCACTGTGGCAGATTTGATACCCGCTACATCGCCGGCGGAAGCTTCCACCAGCTCTGTTTTAAAACCGTGGGCTTCGCCCCAACGCAGGTACATGCGCAACATCATCTCTGCCCAATCTTGGGCTTCGGTGCCACCGGAACCGGATTGAATATCCAAGTAGGCACTGCAGGGGTCCATCTGCCCGGAGAACATGCGACGGAATTCCAGATCCGCCACCATCTTTTCCAGATCTCGCAGATCGCTTTCCACTTCTGAAAGAGTATCTTCGTCGCCCTCTTCCACCACCAGGTCCAACAAGGCTGAGGTGTCCCCTAAGCCCTGGCTAGCGTCGTCGATGGTTTTCACCACCCCCTCCAACTGAGAGCGCTCCTTACCCAACGCCTGAGCATAGGGCGGATCATTCCAGACATCGGGGCTTTCGAGCTCGCGCTCGACTTCAGTCAGGCGTTCACTCTTTTGAACGTAGTCAAAGATACCCCCTGAGCGCTTCGACACGCTCGGCGAGGTCGGAAAGGTGGGTTCGCAGCGGATTGACTTCCATTACGTCTCTCTGAAATTGCAGAAATAGGTGCCAAGCCGGATTGGTGCTCGGCAGACGGCGAAGTTTAACGGTTTGCGGGGGCACTGACGAGGGGCGAGCAACCTCCCCCCTGGCCACGCGCCAAGGCTGGATAACGCAACCCCCAACGAAGACAGATTTACCACAAAGTACACAGTAATCGCCTACGAAAAGGGGGCTCTCTCTGTGTACCTTTCTATGTACTCTGCGGGCGCTGTGATGAACAGGCTTTTTATTGCACCACTCGCGACGTTATTCAGTGCTTCCTGCGGCAATACCGATCAATCTTTCAGCTCGTAAACGTGGTACGCCGCCGGTTTCATATTATCGATGGTGGTGCCAATGTAGCTGGCGTTTTTCGGAATGCCAGAACCGGTGTTGAATACCTTGAAGCGGCGGACTTCTTTCGGCGTGTCTATCACCGTATCCGCGTCCACTTCCACCCACATGAAAATCACGGCTTCCTGCAGAACGTAATCCACCCGCAGCACCCTACCCTCTTGCTGCAAACGGATGTCTTGCACGTCACCGTTGATATTAAGCCGATGCTTATGAATCGTTTTCATTTGAGCCCCTCCGTTAAGGACACACCACAGCAGTAGCGATAGCCACGCCGCAAAGTGGTTGTAGCACGGCCTTTGGGGCCGCGCACCAAAGAAATAAGGGCGCCCGGTATCGAGCGCGATGGGCAATCCTAGCAAAAACCACGGGCCCAGACAGCCATTGTCGACAATTTTGCCGCGGTGACGGATGCAGCTCAGCAGGCCTGCTTAACGAAGCTATATCGCTTTAAAGCCAATCTCGGATTACGCCTTTCAGGCTAACCCCAACCTTGTTCTCTACTCCCGCGTCACCTCAACCCATTGCCCTTTACTGCGCGCTTGGCGGCTGCCGTCGTACATGGCTTGCACGTTCCAAGCAGGCAGGTAGAAGCGTCCGGCGAAGGAGGCATTGAGCGCCACCCGCACGGTGAGGCGATGCTTGCTGCCCGGTTTCAGATCGAAATAATGCATCACCCGGTCGTCGCGCAGGTCCTGGTAGGTAATACGCTCCTGCTGCTCATCGCTGCCATCCAGCCGGCTGCTGGTAATCTGCCAGCCGGAAGGAAGGATTTGGGTGAGAGCCAAATTTTCCAAGGTGCGGTTACCGGTGTTGGTAATGGTGACTTCGGCCACAAAATCCTGCCCTTGAGGCAACTTTTGCGGGCTCACCGCTTGGCCATCCGCAAAGAAGCGGGTGCTAAGGGTGAGCCCTTCACTGCTGGCCTGTTCGTTACCCGGCAGCGGCGTTCCCACATTGCTCAGGGTGGCAAACAGCTTACGCTGGCTATCATTGCGCACGGTAAAGGCCTGGGCGTGCTGGCTATCGGCCAGCGTTTGGCGATACACCGGTGAGGTGGCTGCGATCTTCTGCCATGCCTGCTTGCCTTCGCGAATCGCAAACCGGTAGCCCTGCTCATCACTCTGACTGCCGGCATAACGGGCCATGGCCATGAGCGACCACGCGGTGGTTTGCGTGCTGTACCAATTGTCACTGGCCAGCTGGCTGGCAATGTCCTCTGCCAGGGTCCAGGCCTCGGCGCTATCACCACGGGCATCGGCCACGGTGAGGCGGATAGCCTGGTCACGCAACTGAGAGCCATAGGTGTAGCTAGCGCCGTCGTATTCCAGGCCCGACGCCGCCGTGGCGGTGAGTTCCGCCGCCACGTCGCTAAGCCCCATTTGCAGGTATGCCGCCGCCAGCAACCAACGACCACTATGGTAGCTGGCACTGCGCGCGTAATCCGCCCGGGCCATCTGCAAGCGTTCGCGCAGGCGATTCATGACGCCCACTTGGGGCTTGCCGGCCAGTGCCAGGGTGTATTGGCGGTAAGCTTCCGCGCTCCACTGCCAGGGGCGATCGCCCAGGCTCTGGCTACGGCGAATCTGGTAGGCGGTCCAGTTATCTAACATGGCCGCCGGCACGGCATAACCGAGCCGCTTGGCTTCAAGCAAGAAATGGCCCGCATAACTGGTGCCCCAATCACTGGCATTGGCCAAACCCGGCCAGTAGCTGAAACCGCCATCGGCCAGTTGGAACCGCTGCAGCCGCTCGATGCCAGCGGCAATGTTATTTTGAACGTCCTGGCCTTGTTGCTCATCCAGTTGCAGCAACTGATTCAGGTACAGCTGCGGCAACACCGCCGAGGTGGTTTGTTCGATGCAGCCATGGGGGTAGCGCAGCAGGTAATCCAAACGACGCTCTAGCCCCATGGCAGGCAAGGCACTAACCACCACGGTACTGCTGTTAGTACCGGCCATGCCGTGAGGTTGGGATTCCAGCGCCCACAGTTCACCGGGCGCCAGCACCTTGCGGATATCACGGGTGGTGGGCGGGTTGGCCGCCCGCACTGGCAAGTGCACGGTTTCCGACGTGCTGTGCTCGCCCCCTTTCGCGGTGACGGTGATATCGCCGATACCCACCTGCTGTTTGGCGGTGATTTTCAGCACGGCAATCTGATCGGACGGGCTGGTGAAGGTGAGCGATGCCTCGCCCTGCTCCACCTCAAACAGATCGTTGTCCGCCTCCACGGTCAGGGTCACGTTCTTTAGGCTGTCGTCGGTGACAAACACGGTTACCGGCAACGCAACACTTTCTCCCGGGCCTAATACCCGCGGCAAGGTGCTCAGCACGGTGAGCGGCTGGGTCACGGTAATATCCTGCTCTGCCTTGCCGTAGGCGCCGTTATCGCCGGCCACCACCATGGCCCGTACCTGCCCCATATAGGGCGGCAAAGTAATATCGTGGTGCGCGGTTTCATGGCTATCTAACGGGAAAGGGCCGAGGAATTTCACCACTGGCGGGAACCGACGGCGTTGCTTTTCTCGGCCATCATCGGAGCCATCGGAGCCCCCCAGCGCCAGCAGCTGATCCAGCTCTGCACCGTAGGCGCCAACCACCATGTCGAATAGATCCCAGGTGAGCACCCCCAAGGCTTCACGGCGGTAGAAGCTGTCGTGGGGGTTCGGGGTTTGGTAATGGGTGAGGCCGAGCAAACCTTCGTCCACCAATGCCAGGGTGTAGGTCATCGGCTTACCCTGCTGCTCACTCACCTCCACCGTGAAGGTCTCTTCGGGTTTCACCTTTTGCGGGGCACTCAGTTGCGGGTTGAGGCGCGTATTGGGGTCATCCACCAGCAACGGCACCAGCCCATAAAGGCGAATGGGCCGGTCGTTACTGCGGCCACTGTGCGGTTGCAGCAGGGCCACATGCACATACACATTGGGGGCCATGTTGGCGGTGATGGGGATATCCAATGTTTGTGTTGTGCCGTTAGCGTCCAGCCAATAGTGGTCCAGCACTCGGGAGCCGGTTTCCAGGCTCACCAGCAGACGACCCTTGGCCACGGCGGGCAGTTCAATATGGGCGATATCCCCTACCGCATAGCGGTCCTGATCGGCGGAGAGTGACAGCCGTGTAGCTGCATCCTGACTCCCGCTGGCCTGCTCCCAGCTCCAGCCCAGATAGACTGTTTGCGCGGTGCAATGGTCACTTTGCCGATCACAGATACGGATCAGGTGGCGACCCCAGTCGTAGTCTTCCCCGTTCAGGTTCCATTGTGCGCGGCCTTGGCCATCGGTGGTGATTTGAGCCTGGGCCACGCGCTGGGTGTTGGGGTCGCTAATGTAGTTGCTCAGGTCATCGCCTGAACGATCCCACCACCAGCGCCAGTCAATCTGGTAGACACTGATGTCCAGGGGCCGACTAGGCTCTGCTTTGCCATCGCTGTTCAGGCTGATCAGATCAATGGCGTGCTGGCCTTCGCGGGACAACGCACCGCCCCAACCACTGCCTTGCGGAATACGCATGCCCACCCAGTGCTTGAACGGGTACACCGGCACGCTGCGAATTTGGGTGCTGTAATCGCCGCTGTTTTCAAACACACGGGTGGTCAGGGTGGCACGCAGCATGCCCGGGGTCTGGTCCACATTCACAGTGAGCGGCACGGTAGCGTTGCCCTGCCCGTCCACGTTGCCCTCGAAGGCAGTGAATGGTTCGCTGCTCAGTTTCCGGGTGGGGTCGTCGAAGTGATAAGCATCGTAGCCATCGAAGCGGGTGGTCCGTGCACTAACGCGCACCTGCATGTCCGCTTCCAGATTGGCCGCAGTGGCGCCATTGAGCCATTGGGTAAACAAGCCAATGTCCGTGGCCTCGTTGGCATACAGGGTTTCGGGCAAATCCAGCTCGATCTTCAGCCGGTTAGGCTTAATTGCTTCCACCCGGATGGGGGTATCGAAATAACGCTCCCCCAGCCGCGCCACTGCACGCCAGTTACCGGTGGGCGCGTCTTCGTCCGTGTGCAAGGTAAAGGCATAGAAGTCACCCACGGGTGTATCCAGGGTGTAGCTTTTCACCTTATTCCCTCTGGGGTCGAACCAGTCCAGCGTCAGCGGGTGACCCTCGGGAATCATGTTGTCCTGATCTTCCAGAATGAAGGTGAGGTGGATGGCATCACCGGGACGCCACACATCTCTTTCGCCGTAGAAAAAGCCTTTTAGGCCATCACGAACCTGCTGGCCACCGGTGTTGAACTGGTTAGTGGGCAAGGCCCGGTTACGGGCCAGCTTCAGGTAGCCGTTGTCCCGATCCTTGACCGCTTCCAGATAATAAGCGTTGCCTTCAAGGGTGAGGCTGGCCATGCCTTGGGCATCGGTGAGCCCCATGCCCACTTGCTGCAGCTGGTAGTTGTAGGCTTTCAGCACCACGTCTTCAGCAGGCGTATTGCTATCCAGCTCGGTGGCCACCACCAGCAAGGTGTCGTTCTGGCCTTGCTTGGCAATCAACCCCAGGTTGGAAGCCAAGAAAGCCCGAGTGCTGCTGGCCAGGTCGTTATATTCGTAGTAGCTGTCGGAGCAGGGGTTATCTTTTTCGTACCAGCTCAGGTAACCGCCATCAATGTAATAGTTTTCGTAGAGATCATTGCCGCCATCATCTTGCCCGGGGCCTTCGTAATTGTCGGGCAGGGTAGTCTTTTTATGCAGGGCACCGTCCGGGCAGTGGTAGCTGATGTCGTCGCCATCGATGGCCAGGGTTAGATGCACCAGGCCATTGGGGTGTTTGGCCATCAGCTCGGTGAGGTCCAGCTGATAACGCTGCCAGCCATCGCCAGTGCCCGGCAGGCTCAGGGTTTTCTGCCACAGGTAGCGGCCAGTGCGTGAATCCATATCCGCTTCATTCAGTTCACTGGCCTGCAAATAGCGGCCGATATTGTCATCGAATACCCGGAATGCCTGCACTTTTACCGAGCGCACCCCCACCGTTTCAAAAGGCACACTGAGTTGCTTGCCATCGGGCAAAATAGTGCCTTCGCCAACGAAGCGAACCCCTGGCTTGTTGGCCATCAGGGTCAGGTTCTTTTCCAGTGTCTTCGCCAGGCGCCCCTGGCTGGCCGAGCGCAAGCTGGCGTCGATGACCAACGCCACATCGTCGTCCAGCTCTTCCTGCGGGTAAATGCGCAGGGTGCTGGCGTCTACCTCCACGCGGGCATTGTTGTCATTGAGGGTAACCAGGCCTTTCAGGTTCTGGGTGGCGTTCAGTGCTTCAGAGAAATTCACCTGGATGTGGGGTTGGGGGTAACTGACCGCGCGCACATTGGTGACCGCGAAATTTTTCAGCGCCGGTACGATGTAGTGGCGTTTACCGTTGTTGCTCAGCCCCAAGGGCGCCGCATCCCAGCTCAGGGACACATCGCTGGCTTGCTGCTCACGAACAATGCTGCTCACTGAAAATGCATGGCGAAGCCCGGCGCTGTCATGCTGCCAGGCAATGGTTAAGGCATCACCGTTCTGGCTGGCGGCCAGCACCGACTCCACCTTGTCGTCGTCCGCCAGGTCACGGGTCTCAAGGCTGCCGCGTAACACCATCTCACGGCCATCCTCGGTGGGTAACAGGGACTCCACGGTGAGGCTCAATTGCTGGCGCAATACCTGCAGGGAAAATTCTGCCGGGCTCAAGGCGTCGTCCACATTAGCCAACCCCTGTGCGTACAACACCAGGGTCAGCGATTCACCACCGGACAAAGGTTCTAAGGGGCGAACTTCCAATCGATCTTCAGCGGTAAACACCGCCGTCACCGAACGTTCCGGCAGCAGCCGCACCACGCCAGACTGGGGTTTATCAAACTGATCGGGGCTGGCCACGGGATGATTGAAGCGCACGATCAGCGGTGCACGGGCACTGATGGTGCCGGCGGGCAGGCTCGCCAGATGGGTCTGCCAGCGCTGATCCAGTGGCGAGACGGCGGGCGCTGCGTCATTTCCCTCTGCGGCGGCGCCGTTATTATCCTCGTTGCGGGTGGTGTCTCCGGCTTCATCACAGCCGATAATCAACAGCACCGCCCACAACATCAATAGACGAAAAACCGACAAACCCCGACGTGGCATGAAACCCTTCCCCTGGAAAAATGATTAACGTGGAAAACATACCACACACATGGGCATTCGTTGGGCCACTATCGTACCGGCTATTTTTCAGCCTTGCAGACGGCAACAACGGGTGCGGGCCAGCCTAGAAGGCCCGGAGGGCCCGGTCTGAAGGGCACAGAGGCTGCGCTTTCACCAGATGAGAAGACGCAATCCGACACACCGCCTGTCAATTAAGCATGAAGGTGGAATATTCCAGCTCCGCCATTTTGCGGCTGACCAACCACAGGCCTAGTAGCACACAAACAGCCAAGGCCAGCAGGAAGCCAAAGCCGAAGAACTGGGGGCCTAGGTACAGGCTAATTCCAGTAAAAATCACGTTAAGCACGAAGAACATCCCGGTCAGCAGAACCAGCATGCGGCGCTGGTCCAGGTAGCAGAACACGTTGATGATGGCGAGGAACACCACTTGTAATGCGGTGGCAATCAGCTGGACCTTGAGCAGCGGCAGGTACAATTCGGAAATGCCCAGCGCATTAAAGATCTGCGCACCGGCAACCATGATCACCAACGCTGAAATGGCTTGGATCTTGAGAATCTGGAAGATCCCCTGGCGAATCACAAAGACCATCTGATTACGCATGTCTTCAATATAAGATAGCGAGCCGCCTTCGCGAACCGCATCGTAAAAGTTAGAGTAATACTCCACAAAGTCCGTTTCCATGCGTACCAGGAATACCGCCATGCCGGGAATCAGCGACAGATAGGACAGGAAGACCGGGATATCATAGATTAACGAAGCCCGAAGCGGTCCGATCACATCGCTGCCGGTACCATCGTAGAACCAGAACATGGCCTTGTCGGCCCACACACCGGCGTTGTAGAAAAAGCCGACCAGCATCAAGGTGGGATACAGGTATTTTTTACTGAACATGGCGAACGACACCACGCTCTCGGCAGGGTAGCCCCGCACGATCAGCACCAGCATGCCTGCCAATAAGGTGACTTGCCCGAGTAGAAAGCCCAGCAACAACCCTTCCAGCCCCAGAAATAACAGCAATAGCGCCGCCACAACCGTAATCCCGTACCCCAGTGCATACAGCAGAAGAATGGCCTTGTACTGCTTCATGCCAGACAGGAAGACCGTGGCGATCCAGATATTGCACAACACCACGAAACAGGCGATCAGCAACACCCGGAAAAGAATGCTTTGCTCCGGGAACAGGAACATGGCCACCGGCAACGACAGTAGCCCGGCAGAGATCGTCACCAGCACGGTCACGCCGCCAAAATTAGGCAGAATCAGGTCTTCGCGCTGCTCAAACGAGCGGTCGGCACAGAAACGGGTGAACGCCAGCTGGACAATACCGGTGAGGGTCAGGCTGACTGCAATCAAATAGGTGACCGTGACCTGAAATTGCGTCACCGCTGCATTGGGTATCACAATTCCCAAGCTGAAAATACCGATAATCAGGATACCGATAATCGACAGCACCCAAGGACCTGAGCTGATCACACCGGCATAGGCGTAGGCGCGAATCAGCCCAAGTAAGGTGTCCTTGCGCAATAAACGCCGCAGCTCAAAACCAATGCCTGCCATTAGTGGTGGCCCTCCGCATTGCGGACCGAGGCAGGAGCGCCTGAATCATTGAGCAAAGAACAATATAAATCCCGGTAGGCGCCAAACATCATTTCCTGGGTATACAGGTTTTCCACCCGACGAATGCCCGCCTGCTGCGCCTGAAGCCAGGCGTTCTTGTCTTTCAATAACTCGGCCACTGCGTTCCCCAGCGCTTCCGGGTCGGCAATGCCAACCACCTCCCCGGCTTTGCCGTAAGCACGATCATCTTCATCAAGGCCTTCGATCAACTGGCGGCAGGACCCCACATCCGTGGACACCGCGGGCACGCCAGCCGCAAACCCTTCCAGCAACACCAATGGCAATGCCTCACTGATGGAGCTGAGTACGATCACCCCTACCTTGGGGAGCAGTTCATCAATTTTCTGAAAGCCCAAAAACTTCACATTTTTTTCCAGCCCCAGGCTGGCCACCAAACCATGGCATTCTTTGGCGTAATCTTTATCTTCATCTTCCGGCCCAGCGATCCAGCCTTCCGCTTCGGGGATCACATTGACCAGGGTGCGCATGGCGCGCAGGAAGGTTTTCACATCCTTGATGGGAACCACACGGCCAATCAGGCAAGCTACCGGCGGAATGGCTTCACCACGGGCGGCGCGTACTTTCTGCATGCGCGGCAAGTCGATGCCATTGGGAATATTCAATGTACGGTCCGGAGGTGCGCCATCTTCCATCTGCCGTTCCCGATTTCGCTCATAGAGAGCCACAATCCGATCTGATGCCTGATAACACTCACGCCCTAACTCGGTGAAAAAATTCACCCATTTTTCCCGAAAATAGGCCATCTCCGAGTTATTCTTTTCCACCAAGCCACGGTTATCGCTGATCCATTCACTCTGGAATAAATCGATCTTGCGCTCTTTGGTGTAAATACCGTGCTCGGACAATAATAAAGGCTTGTTATTGCGGCGTTTGAGCATGGCACCCAGAAAGCCGGCATAACCGGTTGAAATGGTGTGGTACATCTTCGCCGGAATCAGGTTATCGGCGATGTCATTCAGCACCCAGATGGGCGAGTGCATGATGCGAATGGTCCAGAAGTAATCCACAAATGACGGATCGCGGCTGAAATCCCGGTACGCTTGCGCGATATAATCCCAGCTGGCCCGGCTGTGCAGGAACGACTCTTCGGAATAATCCTCGCCTTCGCCCAGGTGGGTCACAATGCGACTGAACAGTTGGCTGCGTTCGTGGCTGTGGACGCCCTCTTTCACCATTTCGTGGAAACGCCGCACATCGGCATAGGCCTTGCGATTACCCTTGAGGGAACGTTTTTGCGCCCCTCGCTGAAAGTTGTGCAGGTAATGCACTTCAAGGTGCACCACGTTGTCGGGCAGTTCGTATTTCATCTCGCCGTAGTCTTCCGGGCGGCTGCCCACAAAACAACAGGCAAAGGTGTACTCGGGAAAACCACGAATTATCTGGTTTACCCAGCTGGACACACCACCACTCACGTAGGGGAAGGTGCCTTCCAGTAATAAACAAATATCGGCGCTATCCGCCCGTGGCAGGCTCATAGGCCCTCCAGAATTCAACGGATTTATTCAGCTGGGTGAACTGGCTGTCATCGGTGATTTCCAGCATCAACATGCGCACCAGCGGCATTTGCCGGCGCTGCAACGCAATTTCGGCAAGCCAGGGGTTTACTTTCGCCGCTGAAAGACCAAGTCGGCGGGCAAATGTCATCGACTGGTGCGCTTCGCCTATCAGCTCCTGACTGAGCTGGATACGCCCGCGTAACAGCCACAACCCGGCATCTTCCGGGCTTTCCATCAGCCCCATTTCAGCGTAATACCCGGCGCGCTCCAGCGTCAGTGCACGAATATCACCGCGCACCAGATCCTGATAATTGAGCTCCCAGTAGAGTTCGGCCAGACGACGCGCTAACCGGTAACGGCGGGACTCCTTGGCCCGTTCCAGCAAGTGCAAGGCCCGTTCAATATCACGGGTGATTTCTTTTTCTTTCTGATCAAGAATCCCGTAGGCCAGCAACCGCAGATCTTCAAAGGCATCACCCAGGGAATGGCGCAACAGATTCCCGGTTACTTTGGCAGGCATATCCTTGAGCACCAGCATTCCCTGCACACGTAGAGCATTTGGTGCCTGTGAGGAAGTCAGCAAATTTTTCAGGTCGATCTGTCGAAAACCTGCAGTGCTGTTCACTTGCACCGGGGTAAAGTACGGCTGGTCCACCAACCCGAACGGCTTTTCCCGGAACAAAGCCGGCAACCAGATACCCAGCGCAACCCCGCCCAGAATGGTCACAAGACCCATGGCGGGGATAAAGAACGCAAAGGAAAAAATCAGCACCCAAGAGAGAATTTTTGGCGTTCTGAAACGGGAAGGCAGTAAACTCCAGGCCACCACGGACAACAAGGCCGAAGCCAAACCGTGTGATAACAAATACAGCAAAAAAATTGATAAATCCGCCTGCTTGCTCAACAACAGCATAACCGAGGCGATTTCCGCAGTGACAGCATAAATAAGTAGCTTGAGGCTAGACACCGGCTGCCTCCAGCAACTCGGCGATCTGCACCTCGGGGTCTCGCTGGTCCAGATGCCGGTAAAAGAACTGTATGCCCGCTTGGCGCAGGCTCATGAAGGCGTATTCCTCTTGCAGCCATTTTTCCGTGCGTAGAACATACCCCTCCAGACTGGACTCCCCGGTCATTGGCATCATGATCATCAGTACGCCGTCGTTGAGCCACCATGCCAAGTCGAGGCTACGCAGGCCACGCGCCAGAGCATCCAGTATCAGTCCGGCCTGCTCGCTTTCATCGGCCACAAACAGGGCCAGGGAAGTGTCTACTCGGCCGCCTTCACGCAAACGCACCAGGGCAGCCAATTCACTGGCGATACGGAAAGGCATGGTCGGCCAACGATCCAGCATCTCATCCACTTCATCGCCAGCGTGCACAATATCCGCATAAAAGTTCAGCAGCACAGACAGCAACTGCAGATTTTCATAGTTGATCGAGAGGAATGGCAAGCGCTCAATTACCATCATCCCGATGAGGTCTCCCCCACTGTTGATGATCGGTGCAGCCACCAGATATTGGCCATGGTAATTGCTGTCGTAGCCTTGCTGCTGAACGTGGGCCAATAGCCGATGATCCAGCGCGTGTTGAAGGAGTTCGTTATCCCGGTCCAGGGGACGATTTTCTCCCAACAGAGCCGCTGGCTCGTCTTCAATACGGCCACCCACAACGCGGTACAGAGCACAACGCTGTAGCTGGCAATACTCTGCCAGAAGATGCACCAGATCATCCGCTGCTGGTAGCTGAATGCGGTCGCTTTCATCCAGGGTCAGGTCGCGCAACCGCACCAGCGCATCGCGCACGGTGTAGGGTTTGACCAGAAGATTCTCTTCCAGACGGTCATGGGACAAACGCAACAGCACATAGCGCTGCGTCAGATTCTGCAGGCGTTCCAACGCATAGCTGGCAGCACTGTCGGCACGCCTCAGCTTGACCCGCCACATATCCGCGAACTCGCCGCAGATCAGAATAATAACGAAGCCACCAAGCATGGTGGATTCGGGAAAGGGCAAACTGGGGTAAAAGCCGGAAAATTTGAGGATAAACCAGCTGCTGACCAAGCACAGCATGCCAAACACACCGAGCAGGCTGCCGTAACGAAGCGCTAACAGAATAGGCACTAACAGCACCCAGCGGAAAGTTCCGATAAGCGTCAACGGATCGTCGTAGCGTAACCAGAGGCCCAAACCAACGGCCAGGGCTGTCAGAATAACCGATTCGCACATCGACCAGAGCACTCTCGGCTGTGGCATAAACACCCCCGCCAGCTTGCCGTTGCTGAGGTGCTCCAACATTACTGCACCACCGGCGAGATCAGTTTATCGATCACTTTCTGGCCGACTTCACTGAGCGACTGGCGGGCCCAGCCCGCACGGGATCCGGTGCCGCTATAAACAATGCGCCCCTCGGGCAGTTCGCGGATTTCAATCATCACCCCTACCGCCGGCTCACCGTCAACGCCGGTTTTATAACGCCATTCGTGCACGACCCCACTGACCACATAATCCGCCGATTGGGAACGAATCCACTTATCCATTTCTTTCCGGTTGGCGGCGGACGTGCCTTCGAATAAGACGCCTTCATTATTGCTTTGTGGATAGCGGGTTACCGTGTTAACGCCATGGCGAAACAACACCGATTCTACGATCGCGGTCGCCCGCAGGCCGGCCTGAGGAGTCGCGGTACGGTTAACCAGGGGCAACACCAGCCATGTGCCCTCCCCCGGCAATTCCACATCCTGACTGCTGCGAACATGAGTACAACCGGCCAGCACAACAGCCAACAGCAAGGTACCCAGTAGCGGAATGCTCACTCTCATTGGATTCACTCCTAGTAATAAATTCTATATTGCAGCCCAAAGCGGTAGCTGTCTTCATCGCTGCCGCCACTATTGAGCTGTTGCTCTGCGTAAACTTTCCATTCGTCACGCCCGATCAAGGGGCCTTCGACCCCGAAGCGGCCGGTAAAACCCGACCCGGACAAACTGTTCTCGCTGTAGCCAATTTCTCCCCAACCCTGTAATCGGTGCGCACGAATATGGACATCAGGCTGGCCCAACAACAGTACTATTTCCGACTCGTGATAGTCCTGCGGTAGCGGCAAGGTCTGGGCCCCCGGGGGTAGCAGCGCACGCACTTGCGCCATGCTGTCGCCGCCAGCGGTGAAGTCCGTACGGGTGTGTCTCACTCGTACCCCGGGGGAAAAGCGTGATAACCAGGGGCGCCAGGTGCTTTGAGCATTGATGATACTGCCACTGCCCAGATCGCTCTCATTGAGATCATGGTAGTCATAGTTGGCCCAATCCACACTGCTTTGCCAGGTGGATGATGGCCTCCAATTCAACAACCACTGGCTGCCCGTGCGTGACGCACCGAGAATCAACAGGGACGATTCATCCGCCGGCATTCGCCATTGGTAATTCAGGCTACCAGACCAATACTTCGTCCAATTCGCCCCCAGCTCTAGGCCCGCCATGGTTTCACTGTTGTTCAGCAAATTGCGCTGGCCCAGCTTCAAGCGACTGCGGAACCGTTCGCGCTGATAGGCCAGCGCCACCGAGAGGCGCTGCTCATCATCACTGATCTGCAATAATTCATCGTCATTGCTACTGAAATTGCGCTGGCGCGCCTCCACCGACACCTGCATGAAGTCACTGATCGGCTGATACTGAACAAACTGAAGGTCCTGAATATCCAGCGCACCCAAACGGCGCTGCTCAAGATGAAACTGGGAGGAAAGCGCCGTAGGCAACAGCAGGCTTTCCTGCAGATTATTACTGCCTGCCAGCTCCGGAGCTCCGGCCTGAATATTCATAAAGGTATTGGCCGCCCGGCGCGGTTCATCAAGCCGAACCTGTGTTTCCAGCTGTTCGGAAAGTGTGAGCTGATCCTGATAACGCTCACGGATCTGCGCTACCGCATCCAGGTCATCTTGCACTAACGCAAAGGCCAGCGCCGACCCGGCCTTAAGCTCACCTTCCGCCTGCTGTTTACGCAGGTACCAGCTCTGGGCCAGTAACGGTTCCGACTGCCCAATAGCCCATTGAGCCAACCACTCGGCGCGGGCGACCGGGTCTGCTTCCAGGCCTTGAGTTTGGGCCCTGGCCAATGCCAGTGAGGTATCGCCGTCATCAAACAGCAGGCTCAAGGTCAATTGCATATCTCGGTAAACCGCCTGCTTCTGCGGCTCCACGGTGAAGGGCAACTGCTGTTTCAAGTGGCGCATCACAGGCCAGGCCTGGCTGGTTCGGCCGGTGGCAATCAGTGCCTGAGCGTAATACCACTGGCGCTCCCAATCCTGACGCGCCGTTTTCAGCAATGCCTTTTCATAGCGCAGGGATTGTTCCGCGTGGCCCAGTGCCATTTGTGCCGCCGCCAGTACTTCCCAATAGCGCCGATCATTGCGTGTTCTGTCTTCCCAAGTGACCAGCGCTTGCTGCAACTCTCGGTCTTTGCCGGTGGCGATCAACAGCCACATCCAGCTAATGCGGGTTTCTCGGTCATTCGGGTTCAGGGCCAAGGCTTTTTTCAACCAACGCTCCGCCGCTTGCGCGTCACCGCGGCGCAATTGCAGGTTGGCATAGAAACGCAGAAATTCCGGCGTTTGTATCAGGGTCTGCCATTGCTCATCGCTAAGGCGAGCCATGAAGGCGTCAATGGCTTGATCGTTACGCTGCGATTCCAGTTGGTACAAAGCGCCCAATGCGAGTTGTGGATCGCTGTCTTTCTGCCAGGCCCGTTCCATTAACGCTGCCAGTCTGTCCTGGCGGTAGTAACGTGCCAAAGTCATGTAGTTGTACAGATCAGTCATCTGATCGTCGTCGTTATCCACCAGCTTTTGATAATGCTCAAAAGCCAGATCCCACTCACCCAATTCCCCGGCCATCACCGCAATGCGACGGGCCAGCTCCGGTGAATAGGGCAGATTACTGGCGTCAGCATTCAGGTCATGCAGAGCTTTGTCTCGCTGACCGTTCAGCCAAAACAGGTCGGCAGCCTGTGCCGCCATGGCCGGCTCAGCGCCAAAACGGTGCATATACTCGCGGGAATAACGGGCCGCCAGTAGATCCTCTCCCTGATTCAATGCCAGGCGCTGCATTTCCCTCAACGCGGCTTTACTGGGATAACGACGGCGCCAGTCTGCGAAGAATCGCAAGCCATCATCCGGCTGACCGAGCAGCTCATACTGTTCACTGATAGTGGCGATGAGATCGGCATCGTAAGGGGAGGAGCTCAGCAGCGCCTTATTCGCATCCAAGACAAGGCGGTTACTGTAGGTTAAAGGCGCCAAAACCAGCACCTGCTTCCAGGCCTCCGGATCATTGCTGCTCTGTGCTACCCGCCGCCAGGCCTTTAACGCCGTTTCCGGGTCTCCCTGCCAACGGGAGACTTGCGCCAGACGGCGCCACCAACGTTCATCGTCGGGGTGCCAGTAGAGCGCGTCTTCCACCACCTGCCGAGCCCGGGACAAATTGCCGGAGCCCACAAACACTTGATAGCCACGGTCGTAATAGCGCTCTACATAGGGTTCAGGAGCAGCAGCCGCATGGGCGGCCCCAGCGCCAGCCCATACTGAGGCAAGGACAACCGCAGGCAACAAGAGACGGCACTTCATCGGGGCTGCCCGATATCCGGCAGCTGTAACAACAACACCGCATAGTGTTCTGCCGCTGCCATATTGCCGGCCGCCTGAGCCAAAGTCATTAATCGATACAAAACGTCCTTGTCATTGTAAAACGACCGTTCACGGGCGCCAGCCAGGCGCATGGCCTTACGGTGCAGGCTTCCTGCCTGCAAGGCATCCAGCGCCGCCAGAAAGTAACGTTTACGCACCAAATAGTTGCCT
The DNA here is from genome assembly GCF_040119285.1 of Alcanivorax sp. Taxonomy (GTDB): domain Bacteria; phylum Pseudomonadota; class Gammaproteobacteria; order Pseudomonadales; family Alcanivoracaceae; genus Alcanivorax. The sequence goes on along the minus strand of NZ_JBEDTY010000029.1, from coordinate 14,297 downwards.
CGCGAATCCATGGCGGCAATGTAAGCGTCCGCCGATTCCGAGTAACGGCCATGGGCCAGCAGCACCTTGGCCGATTTCACATGCCAACGACTAGGATTAGCCGCATTCTCAGCCAGCCGAGCGAAAGCCTGTACCGCCAGGTCCACATCCCCCAGCGCCAGGGCCATATCTGCAAACGCCACACGCTTGTCGTTATTCAGCGCACCCCAGTCAATGCTACGAAGCTGCGCCAGGGTGTCATGCTCCAGCATAGTCCCGAGACGGTCGTCCGGTGTGATCGCCATCAGGCGGGTAAAGTCACGGCGCAATTCCAGCCAAGCGATCTGGTTGTCATAGCGCCCATTTCTGGCACGCTCCACATAACTCAATTGGTCATCTGCAGCGACAAAATTACCCTGCAAAATCAATTCGCGAGCCATCAGCAAGCGTAATTCATGGTCGTCGGGTTTCGCCTTCAGCCACGCCTGCATATAACTAAATGTGACCGCATCCAGCCGGGCACTACGCAATGATGAGGACAGTTCCCTCGGGAAGACCATCCAACACACCACCCCGATCAGGATCAAGAAAGCGCATAACTCCGGCAACCCAACGACCCGTAGCCGTTCAGTGCGGACACTGTAACCGTAGCTCGTTGAGCTCACGCGCCGCACTCCTGTAGTCAGAAAGCCGACCTTTCCTGCTCGCCGGTTTCAGTGTTTTTCCCTGGTGCACGAGGGTGCATCCCTGCGCATTCCCCAAAGTAAATTCCAGTGCAGCTCTCGCGGACAGTGAAAACAGTAATCCGGTTTGATCACGGGAAAAGCTCGTTAGACGCCCGTTTGCCTGCTGTAGATAGGGCATGGCACTATCCGAGACCTGCCCCTGCCAACGGGCGCTGGCACCACTGAGATGCACATAACGGCCCGGTTTGTCTTCCCGGAAGCCGGCCAAACCTTCGCTACCAGCCAACGCAGGCAGAGGCAGCGCCCCCGGCAAGCGCACGGTACGCAGCTCGCCATTACCTTTAATCAACCATTGCTCACCATGCCGGGCAACCACCATCTGGTTAAAGTCCAGCACTTTGCGGGCGTATTCCGAGGCGAAGAGCGGGAAATAGGGCTGATCACTGGCCCATTGATAGACCCGGCGCAATGATTCCAGCGATGCATTTTTGCTGGCGATATAGGTATGGTAATAAATATCTACGGGTTTGAAACGGTGCGGGGTTTCGGTGAGCATGAAGGTTTCTATTACCCGCTCAAAGCCATAGAAAGGCCCGGTCCAGTTATTGGTATAAATATTTTCATTCTGATTAGGTGCATACACCTGAAACTCATCGCCTTTAGGTACACCAATGCCTTTCACTAGGGTCCAGGTCGGTGCACTTTCGGTGATGGTGGTATCGCTGCCATTCATGTTCAGCAAACCACCTTCGCGGGCCGCTTTTAGCGCTTCCGGAGTGGGGATGGTATCTCCGCTCCACAACACCATGCGTGTTTTCTTGCCCGGTGGTAAAAGCTCGCGCTCAATATAGTTAGCCGAACCCACCACCTCGCGCACCGGGTCCATACGGTAATCGGGAATCGGCAATCTCAGCTGCCCTTCCGGCCCGTAGAGTTCACCGGGATTGTCCTGAGCATCGTACCAGAAGAAGGGATGTGAATAGGTATGGGTCGCTGCTTCCACATGGGGCAGGGCAAACATGGCGCGGGCAATGCGTTGCAATTCCGGCGCCATTTTCGGGTACAGCCCCGCGCTGGACACCTCCCCTTCAATCACCGAAATGGTGGTTGGAATATCGAATTTCTCAAGAATCTCATCTAACAAAACCAAGGCGTCGGCTTCATTGCGATAGCCCTCCACTTCCGCCAAGCTGGGAAAGCCATCCCCGTCCATATGTGCAAACAGCAACCGTCGTCCGTTTTCCGTAGTCACATCGGGGATCGGCATGGCCGGCAATTGCAGGGCGTCCCGGGTAAAGGTAAGCGGGTTCAGTACCCAACGATCCAAACCGTCACGCTGCACACCGGGCAACACGGAACGAATCAGAAACGGCTGAAAGGCATAACCGCCCCAAGAGGTTGTTGCCACCGGAGTAAAGACCTGGTTTGCACTGCGTAATTTGAGCCAAGGCGTAGCATTTTCGCTATCCAGTGGCGTCGACAACTCAAGCAGCTTCGGCAGCGATACCTCAAAACCCATTTCGGGGTGTTGGTAAGTAACCTGAGGCGGGCTGGTCGGCGGGCTTCGCGGTACAAAACCAAAGTCCTCTCCGTGGGGCCCCTGAGGGTCCACGGCTGGATACCCAAGCATCATAATAGGCACGCCGGCCTCTTTCTGTTGGGTAAGCCAGTCTTCAAACCCATCACTGGCAACCTCGGCCTCTTCCAGCCAGGTAACGATGCCGGCATAGCGACCGGTCAGCGTTCCCGCCGGCATAGGCGCATCCACCGAACGAATATCCGGCACCAGTCCCTGAAACTGGAGCGGCATTAATCCATAGCGCACGGCCTCCGTTAATTCCCAGGTCCGTTCAGTGCTGCCTCCATAAACCACCAGCACCTGCCGAGGCATTACCTCCAAGGCGCCAACACCCATCATGTCCAGCGCCGGATTGGAGACCCAAGGAATGACCTCATGGCGGGCGATTTTCTTGGCCAGCTGACGGGCTTCGTCGCGGTCTGCTGGCGCTGCATAGTCGATTGCAATGGTGCTGACATCATAAGTGTCACGCATTTGCTTAAACTGGCCGAGCAACCACTCACGGTCCGCTTCCGGCACCGCTTGGTACTCATCCCGGGCGGGCAACCAGCGCTGATAAAGAGACTCAGCCGCCACCGCGTCCACATTAGCTTGTACCAGCGGAACCAACTCAAAACCCCGATTAAAAATAAAGCGGGCCTGCGGGTAACGCTCGGCAATCGCGTTGATCAGTGCCGCCAACCCCTCGCGTTGCTGAGCACGGGCGTCGTCTTCGCTCGCCACAAGTTGATAGCTATCCAGCGTATCAAGGAAAAAACCGCGGTAGCCTTTCTCCCACAAAGGCTCAATAACGGCATCAATAAAGTAACGGCGCAACGCCGGGGAGGATTGATCCAGAATGAATGAACCCCAATCCGGGTTCTTGCCCAGCAGCCAGTCTTTATTAAGCCCGGGAAAGTAATGCCGCTGGCTCAGCACTTCACCGAGGCTCACATAGGCATAGAAGGGTTGATCACGGTACATCGCAGGCACAGCAACAGCCTGATCCGGCTCTACCACGGGGAAATCATAAACGGATAACGACGACCACGGGATATCCGTCCCATAGTACAGCGCGGCTGTTTTTTGTCTGGAGGCAGGCTCTTCCGCCCTTACCCCGGCAGCCATTAACAGGCAGAAAGCGAAAAAACGTAACGAATGGACTTTCCCCTAACAAGTCGTACAGAGGATTATTCTAGCTGAATCTGAATCAAAACAACGTGAAATATGGTGAATAGTAAGGCTGGGCGTAAAGAAAAACGCGGATGCAGCAACGTTTTTTACATTTCGCTCTACAACAGTCGACTTTCTTTACCAAATTGGCTACGCAGAAACGCCATTTGATCACCGCGGATGCGGTGACTATTAATCAACGCCAAATACTCTGCCATATTGGGCACATACGGCAGTGCCAGTAGTTGCATGCCAATTTCACCCAGCTGATGGCTTCCCTTGCGCTGATTACAGCGCCGGCAAGCCGATACCACGTTCAACCAACGATCCTTGCCACCACGTGAGGTGGGTACAATGTGATCACGGGTAAGAACATTTTCAGCAAAGGACTTGCCGCAATACAAACATAGATGCTGATCGCGGCGAAACAAAGCCCGATTCGTCAGCGGTGGTGCCGGGCGTTTATGGCTGCAGGCAACACCCTCGCAGGCAATGATCGAGTGGAGAGACAAGAGTGATCGAGTGCCTGTCATGCGGCTGGTCCCACCGTGCAACCGGTAGATCTCTGCCCCCAGCGTCCAGGTGACCAAACCACGGGCATAAAGGGTGGCGGCGACCTGCCACTCTAACCATTCGACCGGGATCCCCGATTTGTCCAGACGTAAAATACGTTCACTCATGGGCAACCTCAGCAAGATAATCAAGCATGGCTGTGTCAGATATAAACGTAAGGTAATGACGATTCTGCGAAAGGGGAAAAAAGAGACAGGATCACTATCCGCAGAAAGCCGGGGAAAGGTCGTGCATTACCGGTTTGGTCTTTCAGCTCGGTGGCGGCGCCTTTGCCCAATTACCTCTGATTAATCTGCCGCAGCAACCTAATCACAGACACCAAGCTGGGCAAATAATAAACAGCCCCGCGCGGTTGCCGCAACTCTCTTTTCCCATTGAGCTTTTTCCGATTAGCCTTTGTGTTCGCCAGCAATGCCAATCATCCACCGGCTTTTCCTATTTGATGCATTTGTATTCAAGGCATCTCGGAGCGAAATGACGGCAGCTGGTAACAGCTGGTCACCGTGGCCCCGGTATTGTCGCCATCGGTCATGATCGCCAACGCATCCACCGATGTCACCGCCATTCCATGAAAACGCTGGAAGTCCGCTTGAACATTACGTGAAAACATATGCGGCACGCCGGCACCGCCTGGCCCCTGCACCACCACCATTTCTGCCTGATGCGCAAACGGGTTTGGCCAATGGGCGCCGGGCGCAGATTGCCGCGACCAGACATAGTTGATGGCCCTAGTTTGCCAGGGCAACCAGCCCTTTTTCACCACATACACCCGTGCCTGAAAATCATCACCGGCTTTATGCTGCTCATTGGTGTCCGGCCAAGCGGCCACAGCCTCAGCCCGCCACTGCCAGACCAGCCAAGGCGTTTGTTCAAGGTCGACGCTTTTCTCTTGCACCAGCCCTGAAGCCGTTCCCTGTGCTCGGGCCTGCCAGCACTCAGTGGTTTGCCGATACGTCGTATGCCCGGCAAAAACCACTTCCCGCCAACCCGGAGGGACTGCCGAAACCGCCAAAACAGGTACCAAAGCAGGCATTAGTGCCAAAAGCAGCGTTATCCAACGTGGTATACATTGGACTCGCCGGTCACAAACAAACCTCGTTTTCATATGCCGAATTCCTAGAATGCTCCATTTACTGTGTCATTAGCACAAGGCAGATACCATGCAGTTTGATTACATCATTGTTGGCGCCGGTTCCGCCGGCTGCGTACTCGCCAACCGCCTCTCCGAAAACTCGAATAATCGCGTGTGCCTCCTTGAAGCCGGCCCCGCCGATAACAGTCTATTTATTCGGATCCCAGCGGGCATCATCATGATGATGCGCTCCAAAACGCGGAACTGGCGCTATTACACCGTGCCCCAGAAAGCCTTGAATAACCGCCAGATTTATATTCCGCGAGGGAAAACCTTGGGCGGCTCTTCCGCCGTTAATGCCATGTGTTATACCCGTGGCCATAAGTGGGACTATGACCACTGGGCAGAACTGGGCAATAAAGGCTGGGGATACGAGGACGTCCTGCCTGTTTTCAAACGCTCTGAGCATTATGAAGCAGGTGAAAGCACCTACCATGGCACTGGTGGCAAATTAAACATTGCCGACCTGCGATTCACCCACCCGGTGAGCCGCGCCTTTGTTAAAGCCGGCGTGCAAGCCGGGCACCCTGCCACCGACGACTTCAACAATGAAGTACAAGAAGGCATGGGCATGTACAAGGTGAACCAGAAGGATGGCGAGCGCTGCGGTGTTGCCAAAGCCTACCTGCACCCGGTAATGGATCGTCCTAACCTGACCATCATGACCAATGCGCTGGTCAATCGTATCTTGTTCGACGGCAAACGGGCCATCGGCGTAGAGGTGGAGCACAACGGTCAGATTCGCACCCTGAAAGCAGACAATGAAGTGGTTCTCTCCGGGGGCGCCATCAACTCGCCACAGGTGCTAAAGCTATCCGGGGTCGGCCCGGCGGCGGAGCTGGCCGAACACAATATTCCGCTGGTTCATGATCTGCCCGGGGTTGGCGAAAACTTGCAGGACCACCCCGATGCGCTTGTGGTCCATAAAAGCCTGCGTAAGGACACACTGAGCCTGGCCCCCGGCGCACTCATGACCACCGGGCTAAAAGGGATCTTCAATTTCTTTTATCGCCGCAGTGGCCAGCTGACTTCCAACGTGGCGGAAGCCGGTGGTTTCATCAAATCGCGCCCTGAAGAAAACATTCCTGATTTGCAGCTGCACCTGACTGCTGCCAAGCTGGATAACCACGGCCTCAACGTGCTCTTCAGCATGGGCTATGGTTACTCCGGCCACGTCTGCACTCTGCGACCTAAAAGCCGCGGGAACATCACCTTGCGTGATGCGAATCCCCGCTCCCCAGCCCTGATCAACCCGCGTTTCCTGGAGCATCCAGACGACATGGAAAGCATGGTCCGCGGCGTGAAGGCCATTCGCAAGATCATGGCGCAACAGGCGCTCACCGACTGGCGTGACGAAGAAATTTTCCCGGGCAAAGCGGTACAGAGCGACGAAGAAATCCGCGGTTTCCTCCGCCAAAAATGTGACAACATTTACCACCCGGTGGGTACCTGCAAGATGGGTAGCGACGAGATGGCGGTAGTAGATAGCGAGCTGCGTGTCCATGGCCTGGAAGGCTTGCGCGTAGTGGATGCCTCCATCATGCCAACCCTGGTTGGGGGTAACACCAATGCCCCCACTGTAATGATTGCCGAAAAAGCGGCCGACGCGATTCTCGGCGAGTAACCACAGCGGTAAGCTGCAACGCGGGCGGGTCCCGGTGCCATACGGCAACCGCCTGCCCGCGACACATCCATTCAAAATAGAACAGAAAACCGGGAAATTTTCCGGCTCCCTCTTTGTGTCCTTGTGTCTACCTTGTAGTGAATTTCACCTTACGGTCATATTTCTTTTACACACTACCCCTTTCTGGTGATTGCCTGATAACCTTTTTGGGGGGGATATATGGTCGATGTAGTTTCATCACCGCGTGCACAGTTGGTCGAGTTATTGTGGCAACTTAAACAAAATTTTGATCAGGAAAACGACAGCAGTCTGCGTTTCGTGCATTTCAACACACTGTTGAACGATCCGGCTTACCGGGCTGAAATCATTAGTCGGGCCACTCAAAGCGAAAACCGAAAAATCCGCGCACTCGGGGCAAAACTTCAAGAGGCGAACCGGGACGGCACTTTACTCCACAAACGCCCCTGCGCCAGCATACCAAACTCGCTCACCAATCCCGATATCGCAGAAACGCTGAGCAGTCGAAGGAGCCCGACGCGAAGGCATGGGGGCATGTATGCCTGGCTAGCGCTCGCCGCTGTTGTACTGTGTGTCACCGGATATTTCACCTATGATTCTGTGCGGCAAATGGTCGCCGGTCGGCAAACAATCAAGGGGGCTCTGTTCGGACAAAACACTTGGCATGCCGGTACCACCTGGGTGCTGGAAGGGATTGTCTATGTGGAAGCGGGAGGCAGCTTAACCATTGAACCCGGTACCCGTATTGAAGGCAAACCTGGTTCCGCCCTAGTGGTGACCCGTGACGCCACGCTGTTTTCACGGGGCCAGGAAAACGCCCCCATCGTATTTACCAGCGCTCAACCTGAGGGCGCCCGAACCGCAGGAGACTGGGGCGGCGTCGTCATGCTCGGTAGCGCCCCAATCAACGCAGCCAATGCCCATATTGAAGGCATTCCCGATGGTGACACCCGAGGCGTATTCGGTGGCAACGACGCCAGCAGTTCTTGCGGCGTCATGGAATACACTCGCATCGAATTCGCCGGGTTTGAAGTCTACGCCAACAACGAACTGAACGGCCTTACCTTGGGCGGTTGCGGGAACAGCACCATCGTTCGTCATGTTCAAGTACATCGCGCGCTGGATGATGGTATTGAAGTGTTCGGGGGAACCGTGGATCTCAAACACATCATCATTACCGGTGCGGCAGATGATTCTCTAGATTGGGATATGGGCTGGCATGGCCGGGTGCAGTTCCTGGTGGCACAGCAACACGCCAATGTGGGCGACAATGCCTTCGAAGGTGACAACCTCAAGGGCAATCCTGACGCCACGCCCGTTTCTGCACCCACCATGTATAACGTAACCTTGATTAGCCCCCGCAGCCACGAAAAATACCATCGCGCAATGACGTTGAAAATGGGTACCGGCGGGCATTTCAACAACATGATTATTGACGGCTTTTCCGGAGAAACCATAGATATCAAAGGATCCGAAACTGTCAGCCGTATTGAAAACGGTGAGCTGACTTTTCGAAGCATGATGGCCCACAAGATCGGCAGCCGGGGGCTGACTTTCTTTGATGCAGAAAGTATGAACAGTGATGACGATGGCGGGTTCGACGAACGCCGTTATTTCCAGAGCCGAGCTGTGGGTGCCCAATTCGGCACCGACCCACTGCTAACCCGCGATGCCTCCAGCATTTCTCACCCGGATTTTGCCCCAACCTCACGCTCTCCAGCACGCAATGGTGCAACCGCGATCCCACAAGGCGAGTTTTGGGATGAAGCGGCAGATTATCTCGGCGCTATGAGGCCGGGTAGCGCACAGACCTGGGCAGATAACTGGACCGCCTTTCCGCTGAACTAGAGCCGTGACAGATAGCGGTAGCGGCTTACACTCGCACCTCTGTCTGCACTTTCTTGGCGGCACGCCCCATTATGTCGATCACTTTCTCGCGATCACGTTTTTTCAGGGTGCCGCTTTCCACATGCAAGCTGAAACCTTCTGCTTGATAGTCCACGGCCACCGGTTTGTCTTGTTTCATGTCCGTGGCGGAACGAGCAAGGGTGCGCAGGATGGTGTTCTTGTCGAAGTTACGGATGCGCTCCAAATCGATATGGATACCAAACCCTTCTGTTTGCGCCGACACATAACGGTTCTTGGCCCCGGTATCTCGTTTTGCCCCCAGAGCTTCAAAAACGGGGATCGGTCGGTTAAAGCCTTTTACTTGAATATCCCCCATATTGCGGCACTGAATCCGGTCATTCACCAGCTCCTGGGTCGCCTCTGAAATTAACACTCCGCCCGGACGGCAGGCCGATTCCAGGCGGCTGGCCAAATTCACATCCGTACCCAAAATGGTGTAATCCATACGCGAATCGGTGCCGAAATTGCCCACCGTGGCATAGCCGGTGTTGATACCAATACGGATTTCCAGCGTGTGCTCAATGCCTTCCCGCGCCCAGCGCTGGCGCAACAATTTCATTTGCTCCTGCATCTCGATGGCCATCAACACACACCGGTAGGCGTCTTCTTGGGCGCCGGCACTTTTCGGGTCACCAAAAAACACCATGATTGCATCGCCGATGAACTTGTCGATGGTGCCGCCATGGCGCAGGGCGATGCGAGTCATTTCGCTCAGGTAAGTGTTGAGCATCTTGGTCAAAGTGGCCAACGGCAGCTCCTCGGAGATGGCACTGAAACCCTTGATGTCGGAAAAAAATACCGTGAGCCGTTTACGCCGGGTTTCCAACTTGGCATCGCGCTCCCCGGAGAAAATCGAGCCCCATACCTGAGGCGGTAAGTACTTGGCCAACTTGCGGGACATGTCCACCGCTTGCTTCTGCTGGCGACGCACCAGTTCCTGTGCCTGTTTCAGGTAACGGGCCTGCAAGTGGGCAAACGCGGACGAAGCGCCCACATAAATACCCAACCCAAGCATGGAGATAATCGACAGCAACACCGGGGTCTGCTCCGGTGGCAGCACCTTGAACCCCACAATCCAGCCCATCAGCAGAGCGCCGACGCCCGTCATCAGGACATTCATCAACCAAGGCTTGAGGCCGCCGCTACTCACCGAGTTGGCATGCACGATAATCAGCAGCACCATGGCCGGCACCAGTGAGAAGTGGAGCAGCGCACACACCAGGCCGATCACCATGGCGTCCGCCTGCATCAGCAGCTTGTGAACCATTTTGGTGGGCCGGTCCTGCTTATCGAACAGGAAAAGTAACCCCTGAGCGGACATGGGATAAATCAACAATCCCGCCACCCCCAGCATGTACAGCTCGGGGAACAGGTTCAGCTTCAGCCCCGCCATCAGGATCATGGCAGCCACCAGAAAAGCCAATAGCCGGATATAGTTTGCTTGGCGCCGCGCCCGCTCCATGGGGCCCAGCTGAGGACGGCGAACTTTCTTTTTTGTCATGGGGATCATGTGATCGATTTCACGCGATTTATGCGAAGCTTAGCGGTTTACCTTCTAAGAAAAAAGACTGGGATGACTAAAGGTCGAGGATTCCCTGTCACTGGAAACCATCGGCATTGTGCAACTGGGACTCACCAGCAATTCGGGCTACCATGGCGCCGTCGTAATAGGAGCCCTGAATGGATACCCTCACCGCCCTGACTACCCGCGTATCCGCCCCGCGCCTGCAAGATCCAGGCCCCAGCGATGAGCAGATCGACATGCTGCTGCGTGCCGCCATCCGTGCCCCCGATCATGGCCTGCTACGGCCCTGGCGTTTTATCGTACTGCAGGGCCGCCAACGTGAGCAGTTGGGCGACATTATGATCGCGAACCTGCTGGAACTTCAGCCGGACGCCGATCGTCGCGCCCAGGATAAAGCCCGCAGCAAGGCGTTACGCGCCCCCACTATTATTGTTGCCGTAGCCGAAGTCACCGAGGGCCACAAGGTCCCGGCTTGGGAACAGGTGTTAGCCGTGGGAGCCGCGGTGCAGAACATGATGCTGGCGGCCTATGAGCAAGGTATCGGCGCCATGTGGCGTACTGGCGCGCTGGCCAACTCCAACCTGGCTAAAGAAAAGCTCGGCTTTGCCCCCAAAGATCAGGTGGTAGCCTACCTGTACCTGGGCGCGCCGGCGAGCGGCCTCAAGTCGCTGCCCGATGACACCCCAGCCGATTTCATCCGTGAATTGCCATGATCAACTTGACGGCACTGGCGGAACAGGTTCGCGATGCCATTCCGCTCACTCGGCATCTGGATTTTCAGTTGGAGTCATTCGACGGACAGACACTCACCGTTACTGCTCCCTTGGCCCTCAACCACAATGATAAAGGCACTTTTTTTGCCGGCAGTCAGTCTGCCCTGCTGACTCTGGCTGGCTGGGCGCTCACTACCTTGCTGGCTCGGCAAGCCGGTATCAACGCAGACGTGGTGGCCGTGAAAACCGATCTTGAGTACCTGCTTCCCTTGAACAGCGACATCCACATCACCGCCACTGTCATCGACGAGGCACAGAGCCAGTTCGAACAACGCCTGGGGCGCCGGGGAAAGGCAACATTGCGAATTTTGGCCCATGGGACCAGTGTTAATGGCACTCGAGTCTGCGAGTATCAGGGACTTTATCTTGCGAGGATCGGACCCCATGACAGCTGAAAGCACAATAATTACCACTCACCTATACCTGTTGGCCTATGCGGGCTGGGCATTGTTTTTGCTCATCCTGCTCATTATCGCCCGCTCTCTTGCCGTGTTGAGCGGCAAAAGCAAAGCTGACGGCTTCCCTCCCTATCACTACAACCCGGGCTGCCCACTGAATCGCCTGCATCGAGCGTACCTGAACACCCTGGAATTACTTGGCATCATCATCGTGGTGGTAGCCAGCGCTTTATGGCTTGGCAACACTGACCTTAGCGCCACATTACTGCCCTGGCTGGTTGCCGCCCGTGTAGGCCAGAGCATTATCCATCTGGTGGGTGTGAATCACTGGCTGGTACAGATTCGCTTTGGCTTCTTTCTGGTACAGGTGGCATTGGTGAGCTGGCTGGCTGTGGACCAGGCCTGTTTGTTACTCTCGCTGCTCAAACCCTGAGCAACCGGCGGCGGGAAGCTTGCCTACCGTTGCGCCCTCCGGTACTCTACGCGCCCTCAAGAGTTGCCCAATGCGCTTTTGACGACAATTTGGTGAGGTGTCCGAGTGGCCGAAGGAGCACGCCTGGAAAGTGTGTATACCGCAAGGTATCGAGGGTTCGAATCCCTCCCTCACCGCCAAAAAATAAAAACCCCGTTAATTCAATGAGTTACGGGGTTTTTTATTGGGCGTTTTGTAGCAAAACTTTGTAGCAATCCCCCACCTCTATCCATTGCCATTTTTCCAGTCCACCTACCCCCCCTGTGCTATGCTTCCAGCCACGAAGGAAAGAAGAAAAAAATCTAGGAGGAATAGTGAAAGTAGCAATTAAGGCTTGCTTAGCAGCTGTAACTATCTTGGCATTGAATGGCTGCAACACATTAAATGCTTTGACAGGGCTTCCATACAACGAGGGGAATGGATACAAAATTGACCATGACCGCAACATTTACAGCGGCGGGGTTCATATTGAGTATAAAGATAAATCTCTACTTGAAAGCGAAAAAAGAGCAGAGATGGAAAATAAAATGGCTTCAGAGCAACAAACCCAAGACGCCATTAGCCGCCTTCCTGAAGGTGGAAAAATTATTGTCCATTATGAACAATTGACAATCGAAGCGGCGAACACCGAGTGGCTTGAGTACGTTATCATGGTGGATGGTAAAGAGATTTACAGAAAGCAGGGAACGGATGATATTGCTAACAGGCCAACAAGCTACAGTGGCGGCATTGGTTACTGGTGGAATACTGACGTTGTAAATCTTCGCCAACCTGTTTCCTTCCCCTTTGACTTTGTGGTGATTAGCAACCTTGCCACCAAAAGAGATACATTCACAATCTCAGCCCCCAAACAATAAAGAGAAAATCAGGCCCTTAACTGGGCCTTATTTCACTAAATTTCGTAGAGAAAACTACCACTTCATTTTCGTCATAATGATTTCTATCACTGCCGGGGAGTACCCATCCAGCCTCAGCTGCTCTTCTCGACTAACAACCACCTGAGATTCTGGCGGAGCCTCAAAAAATTGATCAATTTTTTCATCAATTATGACATAGTAAAGCTTGCCCAATTTTTTACCATTAACCGTTCCATCTCTAAACCATTGCTTTATCGTATTTCTTGAGGGAGCCGACCCATCCGTAAAGAAGGCTGTCTGGAATTCTGATATTTTCATCAACTTAGACTTTCTATGTATCACTTTTTACCTTTCTTCAAAACTACAAACCAAAAAGTGTAAACTCCAAATATATCAATAAAACAATACACCCCTTGTCCAGAGTCCATTTCCATAAATGAGTAGCTCACAGACCCCTTGTTAACTTCTACCCAATCAAGTCCATTCCATTTCTTTTCAATCTCATTCCGGTGAACTTGATGTATATGATCTTTGGGGATGGTATCGACAAAACACCCATCATCAACAATCGATCCATACTGATCATGATAGTATGCCTTGACCATCTTATGGAAAACTGGATCTAATTGAGCCTGATGAACTTCCAGCCCCTTAACAAGACGCCCCTCAACCTCTTCATAATATGTGTTTTCTTTTAAATAACGACTAAGATTTCCCTTTTCAATAGTCCTGCCAACAGAATCAACAAGGGCATCACTCCAGTGAACTTCTGCCAATGAACCGAAAACCACTTTAAAAAGAGTGTCATTATTCTTGGTTTCATTGTTGCACTTTGTGCAGCACCTTTTTTTATAAAGTCGAGGAATGTAATTAGTGACCTTCAATTCTTTTGGGTACATAGAATCAGGTGGAAGATGATCTTTTGAATCAAGTAGCCTTTCATGACCACACAAAGGGCACACTCCCATTTTATGCTTGCATTTTGCCATTGCGATTAGTCCATATAAAAAATTTCAGAGAATTTGATATATATTTTTATTTTTTATTGAAAAAAAACGAATAACGTCTCTCAAATAATAAAAATGTTGGTTAGAGTAAAGGGCCTACACCCGCCCTTCAAAGGGCTATTATCTGATATGGCTTCGAGTCTCAAATCTAATCGGCAGCTTTCCTGCGGTAATACGTAGCACGAGACATACCCAGAGCGACCCATGGCTGACTTTCAGCGGCTGATCCTTGACGCCTAACCTTGCCTGACGCGATGCCGCCCTTTCGCCCCAATACGGCTTGATGCTCGCTAAATCCATCATGCGAAAAGTTGCGATAAGTCCACCTTGCAACGCTTTTTGCAATAGCTCTGACTTCGCTCATAGATAGTTGAGAAGCAAAATTATTATAAGCAAAAGCTCTTTGTTCAACGGCCACTAACCAGCGCTCATATTTTGGCGCCCCCTGCCTTATTGCTTTGTAAGCCCAGCCTCTAAGGTCATCGAATGGGTTCTACCCCGTTACTGCGGACACTTCTAAAAAGAGGCACACTGTGCCCAAGGAGTGTTTATGAGCAAGCGAAAGAAGTACAGCCCCGAGTTCAAGCGTGAAGCGGTAGAGCAGACTCGTCACC